>JAZQLK010000199.1:0-2667 GCA_045542635.1 Eubacteriales bacterium | reverse complement strand
CACGTAATCGGCGTATCATCCCTTCACGGAGTCAGGTATCGTATATATCCTGATATGATAGAGGCGCTTACGTATATTTCCTGTGTAGGAGCTGCGGGCGGGGTTATCGAGCTTAAGGATGTTTGCGTCGAGCATTTATCTGATACCGTACCCTTATTTGAATATATGGGTATGGATATTGAATGCTTTAACGGTAACGTTTTAAACGTCCGTTCCTCAGCTAAGCTTTGCGGCGCCCACGTAAAAACCAAGCCTTATCCCGGCTTCCCAACGGATTTTCATCCTCAGTTTTCCTCGCTTCTTTGTTTTACAAACGGGGGAGGAAGTGTTACGGAAACTATCTTCCCGGGTAGGTTTGCATATCTTAACGAGCTTGAAAAAATGGGGGGGCGTGTCGATAAAACCGATAACAAGGTGTTTATCTATCCGTCGGAGCTCGTTAGTGCAGTAACAGCCGCTACAGATCTTCGGGCAGGAGCCGCGCTTATAGTTGCTTCTCTTGGCGCAAAAGGTGAAAGCTCTATCAGTAATATAGGATATATTCTTCGCGGATATGAGGATATCGTCGGTAAGCTATCCTCCCTCGGAGCAATTATAAAAATAGTATAAAAATGAAAAGGAGATACAAAAATGACAGTTACTAAAAAGACAGTAGTTGGAGACGTTCTTGATTTTAATCCCGAGACAGCACAGTTTTTCTTTGAAATAGGAATGCATTGTCTTGGTTGCCCTCACTCCAGAGGCGAAGCAATCGAGGATGCTTGCGCTGCTCACGGTACAGACGCAGACGCTCTTGTTAAGAAGCTTAACGACTTCTTGGCATCCGCAAAATGAAAGAGCTTGCATTAAGCAAAAGACTTAGCGCCGCAGCTTCCTTTGTAAGTGACGGCGCTATTGTCGCAGATATAGGCACCGATCACGCGTATATTCCCATAAATCTTATTTTAAGCGGTAAAGCAAGCTATGCAATAGCCTCGGACGTAAACGAGGGTCCGATTGCGATCGCTAAGGAAAATATAGAGAAGTACGGTGTTTCCGATAAAATTACGGTACGTGTCGCTGACGGCCTTTGCGGAATAGAGAAATTTAAGCCCGATTGCATCATTATATGCGGTATGGGCGGAGAGCTTATTGTAAACATACTTAAAGCATCCGAGTATGTAAAAAACAGTAACGTCAAGCTGATTTTACAGCCGATGACAGCCGTAAAGGAATTACGGGAATATCTTGCCGATGGATTTGAGATGGAGGATGAAAAAATCGTATATGACGCATCCAAGCTTTATCAGGTAATTTGCGCCCGTTACGACGGGAAAAAGCACGAATACACAAACGCGGAGCTTGAGCTTGGAAAAATAAATATAGCAAAAAAAGAGCCTCTTTTCAAGGATCTTCTTTGCCAGTTTATAAAAAAGAAAAATAAGAGATTAAACGGACTTAAAGAGGGTGGATATCCCACCGATGAAATTGAAGAGGAAATTAAGGAATTGGAGAGTATGCTATGACCTTTTACGAGCTTTATAATGAACTTGATAAAAAATACTCAAAAAGCTTGAGCTGCGAGTGGGATAATGACGGTGTAATGTGTATGCATACTCCCGATAAGCAGGTAAAAAAAGTACTTATTTCCTTAGATATTACCGAGGACGTGGTTGATTATGCTATTCAAAACGGCTTTGACACCATAATTTCACATCATCCTCTTGTATTTAAGTCCCAGTCCTCATTAACTATTGAAAATTATACTCAAAGAAAGCTTATTAAGCTTGTAAAGGCTGATATAAACGTAATGTCATTTCATACACGTCTTGATGCAGCAGAGGGCGGTGTAAACGATGCTTTATGCAATGCTTTGGGCTTTGACTCTGTTACGGTTGATGAATCGGATCCTATTGGCAGAATAGCGGTTCTCGGTAAGGAATACTCTCTTGAGGAGTTTTCAAAATTCGTTAAGGAAAAGCTTTGTTCACCTTGCGTATTATTCAGTGGTAATAAGCCTGTTAAAAAAATTTATGTTTGCGGCGGTGACGGAAAGGATATGATTCCTGCGGCATTATTTAACGGCGCCGACACCTTACTTACAGGCAGAGCGAGCTATAATACAATGGTAGACGCTCCCGATATGGGACTGAATATAATAGAAGCAGGCCATTTCTATACTGAAAATCCTGTTTGTGCGGCTCTTGAATTTATAATTTCAGACTTAGACAGTTCAATTTTAGTAGAAAGATATGAATCGAATAATATAGGCGTTATTAAATAATTTAAAAAATCTGTAAGGATTGTCCTTGCAGATTTTTTATTATACTATTGACATTGACCCTACGTCAAGTGATATAATGTAATCAAGGTGAGGTGATAGAATGGAAAATAAGGCTCTTTATGATATTAACGAGGTTTGTAATATGTTTAACACTACATCGCGTACCTTAAGATTTTATGAAGAAAAAGGGATAATAAACAGTTATAAAGATAAATTTACAGGCAGAAGAAAGTATAACAAAAACCAAATAGAGCAAATAAAAAGCGTGCTTATATTGCGATCAATTGGATTATCTGTTAACGCAATAAAGAGAATCAACGATAGCGGAATGGATTTGAGAGCCGAACTCAATTTAAAAAAAGCTGAAATACAGGCATCAATTGATGCAAAATACAAGGAGCTGT
>JAZQLK010000198.1:0-1855 GCA_045542635.1 Eubacteriales bacterium | reverse complement strand
GTCCATATGATAAATAGAAATAGAATTAGATATAGATATTGAGTAAGTAATATAAATAGTAATAGGAATAAAAACAGAGATAAAAAAATAAATTTATTTCCTTAAAATTTTTTAAAAAAGTCTAACGGTCACTAACGCTTTTGTTGTTTTATAATTTAGTCAGAAACACAGAAAGGAGGTGACTGTATGAAACTTGAGGATATTAAATTAAAGGACCCCGCTATACTTATTTATGCGTCGGATTTTATAATGGAAACCTCGTTTATGACTATGTCAGAGGTGGGATTCTTCATAAAGCTGCTATGTCTGATCCACGCCCACGGTCATATGTCATACGAAAGAATACACAGTATATGCGGAGACGCCACAAAAGCGGTTACAGAGCTTTTGACCAAGGATGAAAACGGAAACTATTTTCATTTAAGAACCGAATACGAATCTTTGAAAAGGGCAAGCTACAAAAAAAGCAGAGCCGCAAATCTTTCGGGAGCTTCAAAAAAGCCCAAGAAAATAAGCGCTCCCGTCGCGCCGATTTCCTCTCCCGGCGAAAGCAATGAAAAGCCCTTAAAAAGAGCTTACGGCAAGTTTAATAACGTTATGCTTACGGACGAGGAATATGCTCTGCTTAAAAAGGAATTCGGGGACGGGCTTTATCAGAAAATAAAGGATTTAAGCCTTGACATAGGCTCAAAGGGCGATAGATATGAAAGCCATTACGCCACAATACTGAAATGGCACAATACCCTGACTGAGCGGAACAAGCCCAAGGAGACTGATTATAGCGAATTCGAAGACATGGTGAAGGCGCAGGAAATCTTTTTCTTAAACCGAGCATGCAAAAAAGATGATTCCTGAAGATTTATTCACTCTTTGAGCTGAGCGAGATTGAAAATTTCCTTACCCATTCTTTTGGCGTGCTTATAGGTAGAATATGCTCCGCCAAAGGAACGCTCTACGTAGGCGACAACGCAATCTGATTTTTCTATCATATATTTATTTCGGTATGTAATTGCGTATTTTCTTGGCTTTTCCTCTATTTCCGGATATATTATCAAATCATATTCTTCTTTAAGCCTGAGATTATTTTTTCCACAGTCAATTATTAAATACGGTGAAACGAACACAAGAGATACGTTAGTATGTGTCATCTTATATTTTTTGCAGCAGTTGTACGCAAAGCTATCAAATCCGCCGTAGCCGCCCAAATACATATATGCCCTTTCGTTGCCTACCCTTTCTTCCAAATAATCAAGTATTTTTTTCTCCATCCCGTCCGTACCGTGAAAATCCGAATGTCCGCAGAAGGTTACTGTCATATTTAATCCTCCGTTATGTAGGTGTACCTGCATATTATATCATACTAAAACAAAAAACTCAATAGTATGTAGGTACACCTTCTTATATTTTTTGAATTTTCTTGTTAAAATATGTGTAGGTAAATCTACTTATGGGAGGATATAATCTTGACTGTAAACGACGCTGTCGCAAAGCGAATTTCTGATTTATTACGTGAAAAGAATATATCCCAATACCGATTAGAGCAGGATTCGGGAATTCAGCACGGGAGTATGCAGTGTATAATGAACGGGCGAAACAAAACCGTAACGTTAAGCACGGTAATTATGCTTGCAAGGGGCTTTGGAATATCCCTTAAAGAATTCCTGGATGATGATATTTTTCTATCCGACGACTTGGAAACAGAACGTTAAAAGAGGCTGTCTCATTAAGACAGCCTCTTTTTTTGGGGGGTTAGTGAAATGAGTGTTGACCCAACCCCTTAAATTGTAAAACAATTTTAGGGAACCCTTTGGGAAGGAGTGAATTCGTACTCGTCGGCGTACTGGTGTACGGTAGA
>JAZQLK010000197.1:0-15323 GCA_045542635.1 Eubacteriales bacterium | reverse complement strand
GCTCACAGAACGACATGGCTACGATCCGACTTAGGAGGGCGTATTCTGGCCTCAAAACGGAGAATATTCCGTAACCTCGGATCTTGTAAAAATGATTGCCGCAGCCCACGGAAAGAAGCGTCCCATAGTGAAGGGATTTGGTTGGGCGCTTAAGCTTTCGAGTCACGTAACAGGGCTTGTCAATAAAGCCTTTGGCAATCTCTCCTACGATATGAATATAAGCGAGTATAAGGAAAATTACAGAATAGCGACACTTGAAGAATCTATCAAACTGACGGAGGAATAAAAAATGCTTGTCAGCATTGTGACTGTTTGCTATAACAGCGAAAATACTGTAAGGGCGACTATTGAGTCCGTTCTTGCTCAAACCTACGATAAAATAGAGTATCTTATAGTAGACGGAGCGTCAACTGACGGCACCGTGGCTATCGCAGAGGAATACAGAGAAAAATTTGCTGAAAAGGGATACGAATACAAGATAATAAGCGAGAAGGATAACGGCATTTACGACGCTATGAACAAGGGTATAAATATGGCGTCGGGAGAGCTTGTTGGAATAATCAACTCCGACGACTGGTATGAGCCCATAGCCGTTGAAACTGCGGTTAATACATATAACGAAGAGCAGTACGACCTTTTCTATGCTGATATAAACCTTATTAAGGCAAACGGACAGGTAATGGTAAAGAAGTCTAAGAAGGACAGATTTCCCACCAGCCGCCATTGGAATCACCCCACCTCCTTTGTTACAAAGAAAACCTACGAGGAGCTTGGCGTATTCCGTTGCGAGGGAATTCACGACGACTTTGATTTGTTCCTTCGCATAAGAAGAGCGAAGAAAAAAATTGTAATTAAAAACGTAGTCCTTGCCAATTTCCGCACAGGCGGAGCCAGCAACGATAAAACTTTTAAAAAGTGTGTTCGCCGCTGTAAGGACAGATACAGATGCTACCGCAACAACAAATACAGCTTTCTGTATTTCTTTGAGTGCGCAGCTATCGAAACGGCAAAATTTATTTTGAGTTAAGGTGAAAGTTAATGAGAATTTTACTCATAAACGCAGTTTGCGGAACGGGAAGCACAGGTAAAATTTGTGCTGAGCTTGCTGAAAAATTTGAAAAAGAGGGCAACGAGGTAAAAATTGCCTATGGCAGAGACGGCTTCGTACCAGAAAAATATCAGAAATACGCCGTACGCATTGGAAACGATACGGACGTAAAGCTCCACGCCTTGAAAACAAGAATCACAGACAAGCACGGCTTGTATTCGAAAAAAGCGACGAAACAATTTTTAAAATGGGCGGAGGAATATTCTCCTGATATTTTGTGGCTTCACAATATACACGGATATTATATCAACTACGAGATGCTTTTCAGATGGATAAAGTCAAGACCGCAGATGCAGGTAAAATGGACGCTTCACGATTGCTGGAGCTTCACGGGGCATTGCCCCCATTTTATGGTAGCTAAATGTGACAAATGGAAAAGTCAGTGTCAAAAGTGTCCGCAGACAAAGAGATATCCCGCGTCATACGTTTTCGATAACAGCAGACAAAATTACATAAGAAAAAAAGCCGCCTTTACAGGCGTTAAAAATATGACCGTTATTACTCCGTCAAAATGGCTTGCAGATCTTGTTAAGCAGAGCTACCTCAAGGAATATGAGGTGGAGGTGGTATATAATACCATCGATACAAGTGTATTTAAGCCTACGGAAAGCGATTTTCGTACAAAAAACGGTTTGGAAAACAAAAAAATTATTCTTGGTGTTGCAAGCACTTGGGATAAGTACAAAGGTTTATATGATTTTTACGAGTTAAGAAAACTCCTTGACGAAAATTATTCAATTGTTTTGGTAGGACTTAACGATACCCAGCTTGGCGAATTGCCCTGCGGAATAATCGGTATAAAGCGTACAAACAGCAAAGAGGAGCTTGCAGCAATTTACACAACCGCTGACGTGTTTGTAAATCCTACTTACGAGGACACGTACCCAACGGTTAATCTTGAGGCTCAAGCATGCGGAACTCCTGTAATTACATACCGTACCGGCGGCAGCCCGGAAACTCTTTCCATAGATAATTGCGCTGTGGTGGATGTTGGTGATATTGGCTCAATAGCGAATCTGATAAATAAGGAATAATTAAAAATGAAAATAGTTTTTACATGGGATGACGGAGCTTTAGAAGATTTAAAGCTTTTTGAATTGCATAAAAAATATGATATTCCGGGGATGTTTTTTGTTCCGAATTTCAATAAAGAGGGCAGGGACGTTTTGTCTCCTGAAATGATAAAAAACGCTTCCTCTGATTTAATATCATTTGGAGGCCATACAGTTACACATAGCTATCTGCCCACGATTCCTGCTGAGGATTTAGATAAGGAACTCAAGGATAACAGAGATTATTTATCCGAAATTACAGGAAAGCCCATAGAGCATTTTTGCTTGCCCGGAGGCAAATACGATTCAGAACTTTTGAAGGTGTGCTATAAGTATTTTAAAACGGTAAGAACGGCTGACACGATGAATTTTAACTGTAACGGTACGCTTTGCAAGCCTGCGTTTCATTTTTATCCCCGCGGAAAAAAATCCATGTTGGTAAATGCCTTGAGAAGCAAGAATATTTTCGGGGCTTTTAAGGTTGCGTTTAGTTTTAGCAAATCATATTACGATATTATTTACAAGTTTATCGACTCGTCCAAAAACAAGGATACTGTTATCGTGATATGGGGACATAGCTGGGAGCTTGAAAAATTAAACCTGTGGGCTGAATTGGAAAAGCTTATGAAATACGTTTCGGAAAATTACAAGGAATCATGCGTATCCTACGAAAAAATATTTGAATGATAGGTGACGAATTATGAAGATTATGCACATATGCTTGATAGGTCCGTTTAGCGACAATTGGGGTTATCAGGAAAACATGCTTTCAAAATATCATAAGAAAATGGGATACGATGTAGCTTTGGTAGCCTCTACGTATTCATGGGGAACGGATGGAAAGTATGTACAGCTGCCGGCAGGAGATTATATCAATGATGACGGCGTACATATATACAGATTAGCAAACAAAGGTAATACTACAATAGATTCAAAGCTGAAATATTACGTTGGATTAAGCAAGGTGCTGGAGGAGTACGGTCCTGACGTTTTGTTTATTCACGACGTTCAGTTCCTTGATATTAAAACAATTGTGGCATATTTGAAAAAGCATAAAGGCGTTAAGGTTTACGTAGATAACCATGCTGATTTTTCAAACAGTGCGAAGACATGGCTTTCCAAAAATGTTTTGCATAAAATAATTTGGAAAAGATGTGCCCGTAAAATTTTACCATTTACGGAAAAAGTTTACGGAGTTCTGCCGAGCAGAGTGGATTTTTTAGTGGATTTGTACGGACTTCCGAAAGAAAAGTGCGAGCTTCTTGTAATGGGAGGCGACGATGAGCTTATAGATAAAGCTTCGAACGAAGAATCGAAGAAGGCCATCAGAACAAAGCTTAATTTGAAGGACGGTGATTTTGTTATAATGACCGGCGGAAAGATCGATGCATATAAAACCCAGACCTTTCTTTTAATGGATGCCGTAAAGCAAATTGACAAGCCTAATGTTAAGCTGATTGTGTTCGGTTCTGTTTCATCCGAACTTATGGAAACAATGGAATCCCTTGCTGACGGTGAAAGAATACAATATATCGGTTGGGTTCAGGCAAGAGATTCTTATCAGTATTTTGCAGCGGCAGATCTCGTTGTCTTCCCAGGCAGACATTCCGTATTTTGGGAGCAGGTTGCTGCACAGGGAATACCTATGATTTGTAAAAAATGGGATGGAACAACCCATGTTGATCTCGGCGGAAATGTAAAATTCCTTGAAAAGGACAGCGTCGAGGAAATAAAAGAAGAACTTGTAAAATTGACAGATTTCTCTCACGAATATCAGGCGATGAAAAAAATTGCAATGGAAAAAGGTAGAGAGCATTTTTCATATAAGGATATTGCGAGAAGAAGCATAAGACATCCAATGGTATAAGAAATTATAAAAATCAAAACAGTATAGAAAACATCAAGGCTTTTTCTTGAATATCGAACTTTGTTAAGGAAAACATGGTAGATAGTATTTAATACATAAAGCCGTGATAAAATTCGAGGTAAACGTGAAAATTAAAAATTACGCTAAAGATTTAATCATTTTTATGATGCTATTTTTAACCAGCGGATTCTGGGTATACTATGATGCCATATCGTCCAGGGCCACTATCGGGCTTTGGGTTTTGGTATTGATGGTTTTACTGTATAATTTAAACCCAATCAAATTTGAAAACTTTACAATATTTGCCGTATTGATTGGTTTATACGTACTATCGGGATATGTAAACGGAGAAAACGTAATGGTTATGGTAAAGGTATTCTTCTCTCTTGTTTGCGGATACCTTTGTACTCAAGTAATGGGATTCAAGGAATTTACGGACAGATTTACAAAAGTAATGAAGTTTTTGTGTATTTCCTCGCTTATATGTATGCTTTTATATACCGTTATTCCGCAACTCTCCAATTTGTTTATTATGACAAGCGGTACAGGCGGTCAATTCTCATCCCTCGTACTTTTTAACTATCTCGGAAACGAGAGAAATTATGGTATATTCTGGGAGCCCGGTGCTTATCAGAGCTTTCTTCTCCTGGCGATACTTTTTGAGTATCTTGAGGACAGGCTTTCGGTAACAAACTTCATTCTATACGTAGTAACACTTATAACAACCTTTTCCACAACGGGTTATATAGGCCTGGCTCTCGTAATATTTACAATGCTATTCCACAAAAACAAGTCCTTTGGTAAAATAAAGTCACTTTTGGTGATCGGTGTGATTGGAGCAATAGGAATAGTAATAGTTAAATTTGATTACTTCTTTGTAGGTGCTTATAGCGTTTTCGGAAAAATTCTGTATTTTTTTGAAAACAACGAGTTTAACAGCATAGGAAGTAATTTTACCACTACTATAAGATATTACGCTATTATCAAACCGATTGAAGCTTTTTTAAAATCGCCACTTCTCGGTATGGGCGCAAGTGGATTGGCGCAGTATACCTATGATTATACCCTTGGTATGAATACCTGTACCTTTATTAACTACTTTGCATCCTTTGGTATAGTGTACGGTATCCTTGCTATGCGCGGATATTGGAAGCTTACGAAGATATACACAGATAAGAATTCCTTTGCGTTCCTTCTCATGATTAACATTTTCGTAATAACTATTTCTGAAAACTACGTAAATAATGCAATGTTCTTTATGCTTATTCTTTACGGTTTTTATGATGGGTATAGGAAAGAAAGGGCTACACGCTTTAAAATTTCATTTGCTTAAGGAGGCTACCTTTGAAAATCTTATATGTTGACAGCCAAATAAACGGTCATCATTTTACTTATATGGCATCTCTTCTTAAGGCAACTGAAGACACGGTAATCTGTGTACCCAAGACAGACTTATATGAAGGTATGGCTGGTAAAACCTATTTTGTGGATACCTTTGACGGCCCCGTATCCTACCTTAAATGGATAAGGAAAATCAAAAAGATCGTTAAAGCCGAAAAGCCGGATATAGTTCATTTCCTTTACGGAGATGATATTTATCGCTATTTTGGCGTAGGACTTGGCTCTATCAAAAGTAGGGTAATAGTAACAGCGCACCAAATAAGAAGAAGCAGATTAAGGGATATAAGCTTTAAGTCTATAGGAAGAAAATCGGATACAGTCGTTGTTCATACCGCAAAGCTTAAAAGAGATTTTTATGGTATGGGTATAAAAAACACGGTTCACGTAGAATATCCTAAATTTAACGAGGTAGCTCCCGTTGATAAAAAAACGGCATATAATCAGCTTAATATAGAATCGGATGCGCCTGTGCTTCTCGCTATCGGAGGCACAAGATACGACAAGGGGCTTGATATTTTACTTGATGCATTAAAGAACGTGAAAGCACCCTTCCACCTTATTATAGCGGGTAAGGAGGAGTTTATAACACGTGATGTAATCAATGAAAAAATCGCTGACTATAAGGACAAAGTAAGTATTTTTCTTGAGTTTTTGTCAGATGAGAAATTTGCTCTGTGCTTAAACGCCTGTGATATAGTAGTTCTTCCTTACAGAAGAAGCTTTGACGGAGCAAGCGGACCGTTGGGTGAAGGTGTTGCGTTGGGAAAAATCGTAATAGGCTCAAATCACGGTAGCCTTGGCTCGTTGATTACAGAGAATCATCTTGGATATGCTTTTGAATGTGAAAGTGTGGTATCACTTACAGAGGCCTTGGAGAAAGCATTAACAGAGCCTTACCGTAAGGACGAATCATATTTATGCTATAAAAAGTCTTTGAGTCCTGAATATTTTATTGAAAAATACAAGACGCTTTACGCAAATGGAGAAATCAAATGAAAAGGCTGATTTTAGGTATAATCAAATTTCCCGTTAGGTTAAGAAATTTTATACATCTTAAAAGGAAGAGAGTAAGGACGGGCAAAAATTTAAGAATAGACGGCAAAGCATATTTTCACGGTAAAGGAAATTTTACAATAGGAGATAACGTAACAATCCAATCCTCTCCAAACGTAAATCCCTGCGCCGGTGGATCAGCTGCTCATTTTACCTGTGAGCAAGGAGCTGAATTGAAAATAGGCAATAATGTTGGTGTGTCCCATTGTGCTATTACCGCCGCAAATTCAGTTGTGATTGAGGATAACGTTCTTATAGGCTCTAACTGCATGATATCAGATACGGATTTCCATTCTATAAGCTATGAAAAAAGAGCTTCCAAAAACGATGATATGGTAAAAACCGCTCAAATTACTATTAAACATGGAGCCTTTATAGGAGCAAGAAGTATTATTCTTAAGGGAGTAACCATAGGAGAAAAATCAGTGATAGGAGCCGGCTCCGTAGTTACGAAAAACGTGCCTGACGGAGAAATTTGGGGTGGAAACCCTGCGAAATTTATTAGGAAAATATAATGCCTGGTGAAAAGAGAGGTGCTTTGCTTGAAAGTTGTAGAGATAAACAGTTATAGCCATGGAAGTACGGGAAATATTGCAAAGCAGATTGCAATGGTCGCACGAGACAAGGAGCATACTGCATACGTTGCCTTTCCCGCAGGGCGAGACAATTTGAAGCATATAGCGGATAACAGTATAGTTATAGGTAACAGAATATCACGCAACCTTCATTTGAAGCTTGCTCAATTTACGGGTTTGAACGGATGTTTTTCATATTTTTCCACTAAAAACTTTATAAGAAAATTAAAGAAAATAAAGCCGGATATAATTCATTTACATAATTTACATAATTGTTACATAAACCTGCCGTTGCTTTTTAAGTATATAAAGAAGAGCGGTATAAAGACAGTGTGGACTCTTCACGATTGCTGGTCGTTTACGGGTCAGTGTCCACACTTCATAATGGCACAATGCGACAGATGGAAAACAGGCTGCCACCATTGCTCACAATACAGAAGCTATCCTGCCACCTATGTTGACAGAACGAAAAAAATGTGGAGACTAAAGAAAAAATGGTTTACGGGAGTTGAAAATATGACTCTTGTAACGCCGTCGTATTGGCTTGGAGATTTGGTTAAAGAGTCCTATCTCGGATGCTATCCGGTAAAGGTAATACATAACGGAATCAATCTTTCCGTATTCAAGCCAACAGAAAGTAATTTCAGAGAAAAATATAACTGTCAGGACAAGATAATAATCCTCGGTGTATCCTTTAGCTGGGGAATTAAAAAGGGTCTGGACGTATTCGTGGAGCTATCAAAGCGTTTAGATGACAAATATCAGATAGTTCTTGTGGGAACTAACGATGAGGTGGATAAGAATCTTCCTGATAACATAATATCCATCCACCATACGTCAAATCAGACTGAACTTGCCGAAATTTACACGGCGGCAGATGTATTCTTTAACCCGACGAGGGAAGAAGTACTCGGTTTAGTAAACATCGAAGCGCTTGCTTGCGGAACTCCCGTTATCACCTTTAATGCCGGCGGAAGCCCAGAGTGTGTTGACGAAACCTGCGGTATTGTTGTTGCTTCGGGAGATGTGGATGCCTCTGAATCCGCAATAAGAAAAATAGCTGAAGAAAAGCCTTTTAGTAAGGAAAGCTGTATAGAGAGGGCTTATAAATTTGAACAGTCCGATAAATTCAATATGTACGTAGAGCTTTATTAAGCTCGTAAATTCCTGAAACAATACGAAATAAGACGGAGATAGAAATGAAAATATCCATAATTACCGTTTGCTATAACGAGGAAAAAAATATTGCCTCAACCATAGAATCCGTTTTGAGTCAAGTATCCTTGGATTATGAGTTCATAATCTGCGACGGAGAGAGTAAGGACAGGACGGTTGAAATTGCAAAAAGCTATATACCGGCTTTTGAAGAAAAGGGAGTGGATTATAAAATCTTTTCGGAAAGAGACGGTGGCATATATTTCGGAATGAACAATGGAATAGACAGAGCCTGCGGAAACTACGTTATTTTTATGAACGCAGGGGACCGCTTTTATGACGGAATGGTAATTCAGTCAATATCAGACGGAATGGGGGATGATTATCCCGATGTAATATATGGAGACTGTCAGATAATAGACAGGGGAGCCTGCTATACAGTGAGCGCAAATCACGAAAATCTCCGCAATAATATGAGCATTTGTCATCAATCCATTCTCGTAAGGACAGACGTAATTAAGGAAAATAAATTCAATACAAAATATAAAATTGCCGCAGACTACGATATGATGCTTGGAATTTATCTTAATGGCGGCAGATTTATAAAGCTTGATAAAATTATTTCGAGCTTCAGCATAGGAGGAATAAGCTCTGTAAGTATAGTGAAATCTGTTTCCGAAGCATGCGATGTAAAGGCGAGTCACGGAATAGAGCACAACAGAGAGGTAGAGCTTAAAAATGCTAAAAAAAGTCAGCGCATCATTAAGCTTAAAAGAAGTATTCCTATGCCCCTTTGGAAATTTTGGAATAAAACGATTAAAAAAAGGCAGTGGATTGACTGATAGTGCGACAGTTGAATGAGGAGATATTATGAAGAATAAAATTAAGGCTTTGTTTCATAAGGCCATTAAGCTATTGTCACATTTGGTTCCAAAGAGTAAAAAAATCTGGATATTTGGTGCTTGGCAAGGTAAGCTTTATGCAGATAATTCAAAGTATATGTTTGAGTACGTAAACTCTAACTGCAAGGATATTAAGGCAATTTGGATAACAGGTAGTGATGATGTCGTAATGCAGGTAAAAGATTTGGGATACAGATGCTATAACAGAGGCTCTCTTAAGGGAATCTGGTATATTATGAGAGCAAGAGTAGCCTTCGAAACAGAGGGAAATCAGGATATTGCCCGCTTTCTTGATTCCAAAAGAACAAGAGTCATTCAGCTATGGCACGGAGTGGCTCCTAAAAAAATGGACTGGAACAAGAATATGAGCATTATGAACAAGGTGCAAAAGAAGGCATATATAATGCATAGACAAAGCTATTGGATGACCTCTTCCGAGCAAAACAGCCAGACGATGCACAATTTACTTGATTGCATTCCCGAAAAAATGTTTGCTACAGGATATCCGAGAAATGATATATTCATAAATGAAACGGAGCCATCTAAATTGAAAAAGGAACTGGATGAGCTTTATCCCGACTGTAAAAAAATCATATATATGCCCACTCATAGAAATTTTGGTACGCAGGGAGCAGAATTTTCGGAGAGTGATATGCTTACACTTGATAAGCAGCTTAAAGAGAATAATATCGTAATGATATTCAAGCCTCATTTTCACGAGCTTAAGAATTATCTCCATCTCGAACAGATGTTTACCAATATAATACTTGCAAAGGACAGCAAGTATTCCGACGTATATTCTTACATTAAGGATATGGACCTTCTTATAAGCGATTATTCCAGCATTATATACGATTTTACCTGTGCAAAGAAGCCAATAGTTCTTTTCCCCTACGATTTGGAAAAATTCAGAACCACCGACGCAGGACTGTTCAGCTACTTTGAAGATATTCCCGCAGGTCCCTTCTGCTATAACTGGACAGAGGTTATGGAGCAGGTTACAGGATTGCTAAAGGAGGATTTTTGGCAGGAGAAGAGAGAAATATGCCGTAAGACCTTCCACCCCTATGATGACGGTAAAAATTGCGAAAGGGTATATAATACGGTTGTAAATAAAATTCTGAAATAGAAAGCTATATAGGTGAATTATGTTATTTTGTAGCAATTACAGAGAAGAAATCAGTGAATACGTAATGACAAATAAGCCCCTTTTCAAGGAGCTTGAAAATAAAAAAATAGCCATTACAGGTGCGGCAGGCTTAATTGGCTCTTATATCATTGACCTTATTACAGTTGCAAATGAGCTTGTGGATAATAATACAGAGGTGCTTGCAATCGATAGAAACGGGGAGCTTTTGAAAGAGCGCTTTCCCAACACCCCTCTTGTAAGACATTTCGTTATAGACATAAATGATAGTGACCTACCCTGCGAAAGTGTTGATTACGTTATTCACGCGGCAAGCAATACGTCTCCTATTGATTATGCGACAAAGCCTGTTGACACTATGAAAACCAATTTTATAGGAACTGACAGAATGATAAATTACTGTATGAATAACGGCGCAAAGAGATTTTTGTTCTGTTCCTCTGTTGAGGCGTACGGAATGAATAACGGAGACGTTGACGACTTCTGCGAGGATTACAGCGGATACGTAAACAGTAATACAGTACGCGCAGGCTACCCCGCGGCAAAAAGAGCATCCGAGGCGCTATGTAATGCCTACTGCTCGCAGATGGGACTTGACTTTGTTATTGCAAGAATAGGCAGAATTTACGGTCCCACCGTTATAGAAGGAGATACAAAGGCTCCTACGCAGTTTATAAATAATGCGGTAAACGGTGAAAATATAATAATGAAGAGTAACGGTATGCAGGAGTTTTCCTATGGCTACGTTGGTGACTGCGCTATAGCAATGCTGGTTATTCTTACAAGAGGCGTATGCGGAGAAGCGTATAATATTGCCGACCCAGACTCCAAGGTGCGTTTAAGAGATTTTGCAGAGGGAGCAGCTAAGGCGGGCAATGCAGAGGTTGTATTTTGCGCTCCTACGGAAACGGAGGCTAAAGGCTACTCCAAGGTTACAAAGGCTACAATGAATACGGACAAGCTGACCTCACTTGGCTGGACTGCAAAATACAATATCGAAAACGGCATAGAAAGAACAGTAAAATATCTAAGGGAAATAAAAAGTAAGTAAGAGGAGTTTAATCTTATGAAAAAATTAAAGGCGCTTGTTACCGCAGAGGTTGTTAGCTCTATTCTTGAGGAAAAGCTTGGGGCGGCAATAGATTTTACCTATGACGGATATTATATTGACCACGACGTAATGGATCACAATGAGCTTATAGAAAAGGTAAGAGATTACGATATTTTAGTTTGTGAGTATGATACTGTAGACGAAAAGGTTTTTGAGGCAGCTGAAAATCTTAAGATAATTATTTGTTGCAGAGGCGGAGTTAAGACTGTAATAGATCTTGAAAAGGCTATGGAAAACGGAATTATTGTCTGCAACAATGGTGGTAGAAACGCAGGGGCCGTTACAGATATGGCTATGGGATATATTCTTGATCTTACAAGAAATATTACTCTTACCAATAATCTTATTCATTCAAGAACAATAACCTCGGATCAAAGCTCTAAGCCTGAGGAATACAGAGATACCGTATGGGGACTTGATAAAAACAGCCCGTTTATTAAATACAGAGGCAGGAGTATAAATCATATGACTCTTGGACTTGTAGGATTTGGATTTGCAGGCAGACTTATGGCGTCTAAGGCAAACGCCTTCGGTATGAGAATTCTTGCCTATGATCCCTATTCATCATTCGAAAACACTCCTGATTATGTAACTCCATGTAATTGGGATACTCTTATGAGCGAGTCGGATATTATATCCGTCCATTGTACTCTTTCACCCCAAACTAAAAATATGTTCTCTAAAAAGATTTTTGATACAATGAAGGATGGCGCGTATTTCATAAATACTGCAAGAGGAGAGCTTGTAGTTGAAGAGGATCTTGTTGAAGCGCTTAAAAGCGGTAAGATTGCGGGCGCGGCAATAGATGTCACAAGGAAAGAGCCCATTTCCTCTGATAGCTTCTTAGTGGGTGCTCCAAATCTTTTGATAACGCCTCACATTGCAGGTTCTGCAGATGATGTTCAGGTGTGCGGAACCAATATGGTAGTTGAGAGCCTCAGTGACTTTATAAACGGTAAAAAGCCTAGGAACGCAGTCGTTTACAGATAGGAGACTTTATTATGGGAAAATCAATTGGCATAGTTTTAGCGGGAGGCATAGGCTCTCGCTTCAAGGGCAACAAGCCAAAGCAATATTATCTTATAAATGGTAAGGAAATGATATGGTATTCCATAGAAGCCTTTAAAAATGCAAAAAAAATAGACGATTTTGTTGTAGTAGTAGATGATGAGGAGTTCAAGGCGGGCCGAATAAGAGAGTATTACGGAGTGAAAACGGTTCTTGGCGGCAAAACAAGGAATCACTCATTTAAAAATGCTCTTGATTATATAAAAAGGAATTATCCCGATTGTGAGAAGATAATTGAGAATAATGCGGCTTGCCCCCTTACAACCTCCGATATAATAGATAAATATATGGATATTCTTGATAGCTACGATTACGTTCAGACCACCTTTAAAATTACAGATGCTCTGGGCTCCTACAAGTCGAGAACCGTTGACAGAGAAGATTATTTCCTTATTCAGGCACCTGACGCATACAGATTTGATATGCTTTACAGGAGCTTTGATCCCGACCATCCAAACGGACATCCCGCCGTACAGCTTCCCGAGGAAGCTAAAGGATATAATTTCTTTGATTACGGACCTAATTTTAAGGTTACTTATCCAGAGGACATAAAAATCATAGAAATGCTTATTAACAGAACGAAAGAATAGTTTAATACATAAACGGAAAGAGGATAATTTTGGACGCACAAAATAAGAGCTCCTTAACCAATAAAACTGTAAGCGGAATATTTTGGAGCTTTTCCGAAAGAATGCTTGCTCAAGTGGTAAGCTTTGTAGTTTCTATAGTTCTTGCGCGAATGCTACTGCCGGAGGAGTATGGAATTATTGCAATAGTTACGGTGCTCATTACAATATGTAATGTTTTTGTAACATCCGGCTTCGCCACTTCCTTAATACAAAAAAAAGATGCTGATGATACCGACTTTTCAACAGTTTTTTACTTTGGATTGGCTTTTGCGGCGGTACTTTATATTGGTATATACTTTTTAGCGCCGGTTATAGCGAGTATATATGAATACGAAAGTCTTACTCTTGTGATAAGAGTAATGTCCGTTACCATTCTAATTTCGTCTGTTAAGTCAGTGGAGCATTCTTTTGTTACAAAAGCTATGCAGTTCAGAAAGTTTTTCTGGTCAACTCTCGGCGGAACTCTTGCATCTGCCGTAGTTGGTATTGTTATGGCGTATATGGGCTTTGGAGTGTGGGCATTGGTTGCTCAGTATCTTACCAATAATTTTATAGATACGGTAGTTCTTTGGTTTGCCTCGAAATGGCGCCCCAAGCTTAAGTTTTCCTTTTCTCGTCTTAAGATGTTGCTTTCATTTGGTTGGAAGGTTTTGATATCCAATCTTCTGATGACTGTATACGACGAATTAAGAACTATTATTATAGGCACGGTTTATACCTCGGAGGATCTTGCATATTATCAAAAGGGAAGGCAATTTCCCAATATCATAGTAGCAAATATAAACGTTGCTATATCAAGTACTCTTCTTCCCGTTATGTCAAAGCTTCAGGACGATATGGCGGCAATTAGAAGTGCTATAAAGAGGTTTTTAAAGATAGGCTCATATCTTTTAATGCCAATTATGGTAGGTCTTGCCGTGGTTGCGGCTCCTCTTGTAAGACTTTTACTTACAGAGAAGTGGATTGAATGCGTTCCGTATCTTCAGCTTCTTTGCATTGGCTTTGCATTTATGCCTCTGCAGACCGCAAATTTCCAGGCGGTTCTCGCAGTTGGAAGAAGTGATATTTCATTGAAAGCGGAATTTATAAAAAGAGGAGCTAATATATTAGTGCTTATTCTTACCTTCAAAATAAGTGTTATGGCGATGGTAATCGGAGAGGTATGCTGTACTGCTATAAGCTTCCTTGTAAATACTATAGTGTCAAAGAAATTGTTTAATTACGGTCCCTTGGCACAGTTTATTGATATAGCACCCTATATTCTTGTATCCCTCGGTATGGGTGCGGCAATATGGCCTATTTCCTTGCTTGGACTTGCGGATATATGGACCATTGTATTACAGGTTATAGGGGGAATAATAGTGTATTTCGTTATTTCGGCAATATTCAAATTGGAATCGTACAAATACATAATTAATAAGATAAGCCCGATTTTAAACAAAATCGGATTGGGTAAAAAGATAAAATAACACTCGAATAGAAAGTAAAGCAGATGAAGAAATTTTTATACACATTCCTCATAGTTATTCTTGCAATTTTTTTGTCATCCTGTAGCAATTCATATAGAGAACCTATATTAGCTCATAATGATAGTGTCAGAACACCAGTTGGCAAGCGTTTTAAGCTTGACTCAAAACTTATATACAGTGTGCAAGGAGAATATACTCAGGGAATGTGTTTAAGCAATAAATATATTTATATTTCGTTTGCAGAACAAAATGAGGATCCAAATCAGTATAAAATAAGAAAATTGGATAAGGAAACTCTTGCTGTGAAAGCAGAGTCTGACAGATGCTATAATCACGCTAACGGCATGGCGTACAATGAAAATACCAATGAAGTTTTAATAGTTTCTCATAACGGCAAATCCGGGTTATTCAATTCGGTGGGGGAAGAGGATTTTGGTATATATGTATGCGATGCAGATTCCTTGGAGTGCAAAGAATGGGTGAGTATAGAGGATTCTATTAAGAATATTTCTCCAAATCTTTGCGGCGTTTCCGAATTAGCATATAACAGTAAGCTGAACCGATATTATCTTTTTACGCATTATCCTCAAAGGTATCTTATAGTTCTCAATGATGACTTTTCTCTTAATAGTTATTATTATATAAGTCAGTACACAGAGGCATTGGGGCTTTACGGAGATATATCTTGTGACGGAGATTATATCTATACCTGTAGGTGGTATGATAAGGACTGCTCTGATATAAATATGATTGATAAATATTCCTTGGAAGGAGAATATTTGAGAA
>JAZQLK010000196.1:0-3338 GCA_045542635.1 Eubacteriales bacterium | reverse complement strand
CGCTTACTGCGTTTACGGCTACAGAAGCATCGCTTTCCGCAATCGCTTCAGTTGCGGCTTCTTCACCGGAATATACTTTGACATCCGTATCTGCAAGTCTTGTTTTAAGAAGATTTGCAGAATCAGGATTTGTCATTACGCACACTCTGGGCTTTAGAAGTCTTGCCTGCTTTTCAATAACCTCAACGGATGATGACGCCATAAGCAAATCAACCTTACATTTAAGGTTCTGACATACCTCAACGCTCTGTATACCTACGGAGCCGGTGCTTCCCAAAATAGCTACTTTTATATTTTCAGTATTCATATATCAGAAAAGATTAAGGACAGAAAGAAGGATAAAAAGGAAGGGGGAAACAAGCATTACGCTATCAAAGCGGTCAAGAACGCCGCCGTGTCCCGGGAAAAGGAATCCGTAATCCTTAATTTCGTACTGTCTTTTTACTGCTGATGCAACAAGATCGCCAATTTGTGATACAACGGCTACAACCGCGCCCATAATTATAAGCTCAATGTAGCTCATTTCAAATTCAAATGCGCTTCTTAAGATAAATCCGTAAAGTGCGAAGGCGCCCATTGTAAATACAATACCGCCTATAGCGCCTTCAACCGTTTTTTTGGGGCTGATTGCGGGAATAAGCTTATGCTTACCGAGGAATCTTCCAACAAAGTATGCAAAGGTATCAGATACCCAAGCGCCGATAAATATAAGAAGATAATAGTAATTACCGTTTTCCATATATCTGATATTTACAACTGATGTAAAGCACAAAATCACATACATAGAAAGGGCGTAAAGGGACATAACGTCCGTAATCTTGTCTTTGTTAAGTCTGAACATAACGAAAGCTAGACAATATATAAGAAGCAAAAATGCGGATGCAAGTCCTATAATATAAAAATGAGGCTTCAAAACGTCAAAAAAGCTTATCAAGGGTAAGCCAAGACCTACCAGATACATAGGAATTGTAAGTCCAAGGTTTTTATGCATTCCAAGGCATTTCGCCATTTCGTAAACGCCAATTCCACATATCAATGCGAAAACAATCGGAAAGGCTATGGTATGAGAAAAGATACATACGGGAACAAATATCGCGATAGCACAGGTTGCTGTAATAATTCTTGTTTTCATTTTCTTCTCCTTTTATTTTATACCGCCGAAATTTCTTTTTCTTGAATAAAAGCTCTCTATAGCCTTATAAAGCTCATTTTTATCAAAATCGGGCCAAAGAACATCGGTAAAGTAAAATTCCGAATAAGCGCATTGCCAAAGTAAAAAGTTTGAAATTCTGCATTCGTTTGCTGTTCTTACGATCAAATCGGGATCACTTGAATCCTTTGTATAAAGATGAGATGAAATATCATCCTCTGTAACAGATTCCTTACCTTCCTTTGCAAGCTCGTTAAAAGCGTGTACTATTTCTGCTCTTCCGCCGTAATTAAAGGCTATATTAAGCACGTTTGAGCGGCTTTTAGTATCTTCTTCCAGCTTTTCCATTTTTGAACGAAGCTCATCGTTCAAAACGGACTTATCACCGAGGAATATAAATCTTATATCGTCGTTTAAATCAACTCTGTCAATATAGTTGTTTAAAAGATTTATAATAGCGTCAACCTCTTCTTTAGGTCTTTTCCAATTCTCGGTAGAAAATGCGTATACGGTAACAGTTTTTATTCCAAGCTTATTACATTCTCTGACAACATTTTCAAATGCAACCGCGCCCTGCTTATGTCCCGCTTTACGGGGTAATGAACGTTTTTTCGCCCATCTTCCGTTACCGTCCATAATAAACGCAATATGGGACAAGCGATTGTCAACAGTCGGAATATTCAATTTTTTATTAAAAAGCATATAGCCTCCATATTGCATAAAAGACCACAAAAGTGGTCTTTTATATTTATATTTCCATTATTTCCTTTTCTTTTGCGGCTGTGATAGAGTCGATCTCCTTAACGAACTTGTCTGTAAGATCCTGAACAGACTTTTCTGAAGATTTCTGCTCGTCCTCTGTCATTGCACCGTTCTTCTTCATATCCTTTGCCTTATCGATACCGTCACGGCGGATATTACGGATAGCAACCTTTGCTTCCTCACCCATCTTGGAAACCTGCTTCTTAAGCTCTTTTCTGCGGTCTTCAGTAGGCTGAGGGAATGCAAGACGGATAACCTTACCGTCGTTTGCGGGTGTAATTCCAAGGTCGGAAGCCAAAATAGCCTTTTCAATAGCCTTAAGTGTAGAAGAATCCCAAGGTTGAATTACGATAGTTCTTGCATCGGGTGTGGAAACTGTACCGATCTGGTTGATAGGTGTGGGCGAGCCATAGTAGTCAACGGTTACTCTTGCGAGCACGTTAGGGTTAGCGCGACCTGCGCGAACTGTGTCAAGCTCGTTTTTGTAAGCATCAATGCTCTTTCTCATTCTTACTTCTAAATCTTTAGTGTCAAGTTTCATAAATCATTCTCCTTTTACTACGGTACCCATTTTAGCACCCATTATTACGTTATAAATATTTTCACATTTATCAAGACCGAATACGTGAATCGGAATCTTATTGTCCATTGCAAACGAGGTTGCCGTTGAATCCATTGCAGCAAGACCGCGAGCAAGTATTTCCTTATACGTAATTTCGGAAATTTTCTCTGCATTCTTGTCTTTTCTGGGATCTGCGGTATAAATAGCGTCAATATTTTTAGCCATAAGAACTATATCAGCTCCTATTTCCGCAGCTCTTACAACTGCAGCCGTATCAGTTGATACGAAAGGAATACCAAGTCCTCCACCAAAAATAACCACCTTGCCGTTGCTGAGCGCCTCTACAGCATCATCTCTTGAAAAGGGCTTTGCAAATGCCTTCATTTCAACAGAGGTCATAACAACGGTGTCAAGTCCGTTTCTTATAAAGGACTCCTGAAGAGCAACAGCATTTATACAGGTTGCAAGCATTCCCATATGGTCTGCCTTAACTCTGTCCATGCTTTCACCGCTTCTGCCACGCCATATGTTACCTGCACCGACAATGATACCGAACTGAACGCCATTTTCCGTACACTTTTTAATTACATCGGCTATTTCCTTAATGTAATCAAAATTGATAATTCCCTCTTTACCCGAGGAAATTGCCTCACCTGAGAGTTTAAGTAGAACTCTCTTATAAACAGGCTTTTTCGTTTCCATCATACATTCCTCACATACTATGTCATTATATATATAATACTATATTTTTTATTATTTGTAAATATAGTTTTTCAAAAATTTTTCTTTTTCCATAAAAAAACCGACAGAAAACTCTGTCGGTTTTAATTTTGATATTAGCCCTTAACCATCTTTTCGATTTCA
>JAZQLK010000195.1:0-5334 GCA_045542635.1 Eubacteriales bacterium | reverse complement strand
CTCTGTCAACCTGGTCCATCATACCCTCTTTATACTTATGCTTAACGCCAAGCTGATATCCGTATGCCTTACCAATAGAGCCGTTTTCATCAGCCCAGCTATCCCATATATGGGAATTTAAATCCTTTATATTGTTTGATTTCTTCTGCCAAATCCAGAGTATTTCGTCAATAGCCGACTTAAGAGCCGTGCGGCGGAGAGAAATAATGGGGAACTCCTCTTGAAGGTTGTATCTGTTTACAATGCAGAATTTTTTAACCGTGTGGGCGGGGACGCCATCCTCCCAATGGGGACGTACGTTTTCCTCCGTATCCCAGTATCCGTTGTCGATTATATCACGGCAGGTTTTAATAAATATTTCATCAGCTCTGCTCATAGTAAGCTCCTTTGAAAAAATTCTTCAATATATTATATCAAATCAAAAAAGCTTTTTCAAGTGCTTAGCAATATAATGTGAAAAAATAAGAAAAAAGGGAAGAAAAACGGGTAAAAAATCTCTGAAAAAATATTTCCAAAAAATTAAAAAAAGGTATTGACAAGAAAAATATCTTATGATATAATGGTCAAGCATTAAGCGTGAGTTAGTTATGGCGGAATAGCTCAGAGGCTAGAGCATCCGGTTCATACCCGGCAGGTCATAGGTTCAAATCCCATTTCCGCCACCACTCATGGCCCGTTGGTCAAGCGGTTAAGACACGGCCCTTTCACGGCTGTAACATGGGTTCGATTCCCGTACGGGTCACCAAAAACAAAAAGACACCATTTCGGTGTCTTTTTTGTTTTTGTAGCCCGTCCGTCCATCGAACCCACCCCAAGCTCTGCTTGGGATAGGGTTCGCATTTTCGGCTAAAGCCGATAACAGGGGTTCCCCGAAACTATCTATTGTAGTTTTGGGGGTTCTTGTGTGCTAGCTCACGTGAGGCTAGACGAAAATAGCTCGCTTGCGAGCCTTCCCAAAAGTACGGTGTCACCTTTGATAAACGAAAAGGAGACAAGGAACCGCGCCCTGTCTCCTAAAATGAGTGCCGAAATAATCAGCACTCGCCATTTTTATTTTTCCATAAGCTTTAGAGCTTTTTCATAAAGAACTGTAAATCTTTCGTTGTCACGAACATTGTCAAACCAATGCCAATGTGTCATAGCTCTTCTTATATCGTTTTTGAGTCCCCAAAAGAGCCATAAATATGGATTCCAAATCTTTGTTCCGTCCTGTAAATGAATGTACACAACATTTGAGCTATCGTTTTTATTAACCTTTGCATTTTCAAAAAGCTCAGGTTTTCCTACATCCATAAGCTTTCCTTCGGGAATTTCAATCCATTTTTCATATAATTCAAATGATTTTTCAAGATATGCAAATCCCTCATCAAGCTCGTTTGCACCAATTAAAGCACCACCTGTTTTTAAGCAGAGTTCGGCATAAGCACCAAGCCAAGCCTCCGGTATTTCTCCGTCAGTTGAAATGTTTTCAAGTACTCGCATTTTGAATTTTGAAAGCTCGGCAGCTTGCATTGGATTTCCAAAAACTAATTTGAATCTGTCCTTTTCCCTTATATCGTGAAATCGCATACAATCTCTGCCTAAAAAGTGCATTAGGCTGAGCAAATTATTCGCATTTGATTGAGCTTGGAAGCTTTCACTATTGCATCTTTGATAGTATCTTTCTTCTAATTTTTCGTTTTCACAATCAGCAAATGCTCGTGGGCTTCTATATTTCCAATTTTCAAATTCTTCGTCTGGGCACACAATGTGCATATAATAAATTGCGCTTTGTCTTATCCATTCGTTTGTGCATTCTTCCATTATCTTTTCGCATATGTGTTTTAGTAAAGGATATTCCTTTTCCCAATAGTCTTTAATTTCTACTATTGAGCCACCTAAGACTTCCATAATTTCAAAGTTTTGTGGATATTTTTTGTGATAGGCTTTAGCTAATGCTAGGCGTTCTTTATAATTTACTTTCCCATATTTTTCAAAAAAGCTTTCTATATCGCTTTTAACACTAACCTCGTCGTTTCCGATAAGCTCGTCAACAGTAATTCCAAAAAAGTTAGCAATAGAGGGAAGCAAGGTTATATCGGGATAGCCACCTCTTTCCCAATTTGACACAGCTTGAGGGGATACATAGAGAGCCTTTGCTAATTCCTCTTGTGTTAAATCAAGGCGTTTTCTTTCTCTTGATATAACCTCTGATATTTTCAATTCTACCATAATAAAATCCTCCTGTATGATTAGAGGGAGTGCACACCTTCTGTCATTATGATAGCATTGTTTTGTGCGATAGTCAATAACTTTGCATTTTACTTTTGCTCAAGCAACGCTTGTTTTTTACAAATGTTAATAGAAAGCGTTTTTGTCGTTAAACTTTTTTCGATTTACATTACCTTAGCTCACAAAAAAAGCAGGACGCCGTCCTGCTTTTTAAACTTTTATTCGGTTTTATCCCTCGAATTCAACCTCTTTGCAGTAATAGTGGTAAACCTTATCCATTGATCCGTCGTAAGGGGAAAGCTCCATAACGGTTCCGCCGATCATAGGTGTGCCTGCAGGAACCCAGCTTTTCACAAGCTTACCGCTTCCGTCAACGTAAATATTACTGTCGTAGGTGGAGGATTTCAAGCCGAACTGACAACGGATCCCCTCGTAAACAACGCTTGCGGAAACCTCGTGATCGTGTCCCACAAGAACGGAATCAACACCTAAGGACTTGAAGCTGGTCCACACGGAATCATCCTTATCCCAATTGTCGATGGGGAAGAGAATCACACCAAAGTCGGAGAGAGTTTTATCCATATCATCAATCACTATGGGGAATGCCTTTGATCCTCTGTCTCTTGTATATCCATATTTTTCATAAGCATATTCAAATGCGTGAAGAGCAATATGGAACATAAAAGAGAATTTTGTATCAGGAGAGCTTTTGCGTATATTGTTTATACCGTTAGTGTACCATTCTATCTGGTCATTACCAAAGCCTGCGGGATGCGACGAATGTCCGTTTGATATGGATCTTTCACTGGGATGCCCGGAATTTGAATCCATCATATAGAATACGCGAGTAAGCCTTCCGTCCTGCTTTATACCGACGGTGTAGTTACCGTTTCCTGTCAGCTCGCGCTGCTTAAATAAGCAATTTTTAGATTTGTGAAGCTGCTCGCATTGCCAATCGACTCCCATTCTGCTTTCGGTTTCATGATTGCCGAGAACGGGAGCCCATGGAATACCGAAGCTATCCATAAATTCAATAAAATCGAGGAGAGCGCTGCCGTCGTGGTCGAACTCTCCATATACTATATCACCCGCTATAAGAATCAAGTCGGGGGATACGGAATTTACCGTTTCACGAACGTGTCTGAAGCATCTTTCCTCTTTTTTATCCTTAGCCCAATAGGTATCCTCGCCGTTACTCAAGCGACCCTTTACCGCCTGGGATGAGTCAAGCATCTGGGGGTCGGAAAGCTGCAATATAACGGGGGGCCTGCCCTTGGGAATTTCCACAACAAAATCTACCATATTTGACCTCCTTAAAGGATGTTTTCTTATAGGAATTATACCACTAAAAAAATATTTTGTCAACCGAAAGAAAACAGATGGCGTATATGGATTTTTCTTGAAAAAAGCAATACCGTATGGTATAATTAAATCATATAAGACATAATATGGCGGAGGAAAGATGAAAGCGTTTTATCACGGAGAAATAAATGAATTCGTACAGTGGCACGATACTGACGGAAACATCATAAATGCAAGTGACGGAGGCATTATTTTTGCAGACGGAAAATATCATTGGTACGGAATGGCGCTTCGTCCCCTTCCGATGAAAAGCGGTCCTTACGGAGGGCAAATGACTGATATCGGCGTTGTGATGTATGAGTCGGAGGACTTGCTCAACTGGAAATACGAGGGCGTTATTTTGGAGGTAAGCTCCGATCCCGAAAGCGAGCTTTATGCCCCCTTGCGCTTTGAAAGACCGAAAATAATTTATAACGAAAAAACAGGCAAGTACGTTTTATGGTGTCATTTTGTAAAATATCCCGGAGATCACGGAAAGGGTAAGGGCGACTGCGACGTAGGACTTGCAATCTGCGATACGGTAAACGGAAAATATAAATGGCAGGGATACTGCAAGCCCATTGACGAAAGAGGATGGGTCCGCGATCTGACCGTATACAAGGATTTTGACGGAAGCGCATATCTCATATACGACCGTCACGTTGCCGATCCCGTGGCAGAAGACAAATCAAACGGCTTCCGCGAGGACAGATGCCTCTACGTTATAAAGCTATCCGACGATTATACGTCCTTCACCGACACGTATAAGAGAATAGATACCGCCGCCTGGCGCGAGGCTCCCGTGATCTTCTTCAAGGATGGGTATTACTACGTTATCACCTCGGGGCTTACGGGATGGCAGACCAATCAGGCTAAGGCCTTCCGTACAAAGCATCTTCTTGATATGTGGGAGGAAATCGGCGACCCCTGTGTGGATGATTTGACCCACACCACCTTCAACACCCAGGGAACTAACGCATTTTACGTAAACGGAACTGACGTTCAGATAATGATGCTTGAAAGACACAATACGTCAAATTTCAAGGAATGCTCCTACGTTTGGTTGCCGGTTAAATTCACAAATGACAGTAGGATTTTACTTGAATATCTTAAGGAATGGAGCATTTAAATATCCCTTATACGAGGGCGAATTTTAAAAATCAGATTACCTTTTAAAAAATGTGCAATACTAAATAAAAAAATATTGAAATATCCGTATTCGTGTGGTACAATGATGAAAAAGCTTAAGTGAAGGAGGATGCATATGGAAGAGAAAAACGAGCTTTCCGTACAGGAAAGAGATTACGGCGCCCAGATTTTAAGCATCATCCGAAGCGATGGCAACGACGAGGAGATCAAGGCCCAGCTTCAGGAATACCACGAAAACGATATTGCGGGTATTTTTGAGGAGCTTGAGGCTGAGGAGAGGGATCGCTTGCTCCAGATCCTCGGCAGCGAATATATGTCGGAAATCGTTTCCTTTATGGAGGATGCAGGCGAATACCTTTCCGAAATCGATGCAGATGAAGCGGCAGATATTATCGAGCAGATGGACGCAGACGATGCGGTTGAGGTTCTTGATGATCTTGACGAGGAAACGAGAAGCGAAATTATCGAGCTTATCGAGGACCCCGAGATCAAGGAGGATATCGAGCTTATCGACTCCTATGAAGACGACGAGTTCGGTAGCCGAATGAGTACCAATTTTATCTCCGTGAAGAGAAACAGCACAATCAAGGAAACAATGAAGACCTTGGTCAGCGAGGCTGCGGAAAACGATAA
>JAZQLK010000194.1:0-5325 GCA_045542635.1 Eubacteriales bacterium | reverse complement strand
ACGGTAGGGACAGCCCTGCATAAAGACTATGAACCTTACGCCGGGACCGTCAACCGCCCCAAGACTGTTGAAGGAATGGATATATCCCAGTACGTCCTTCATATTACATTTCGTTATGGAAGGTTCTTGCTATAACCTCATCCTGCTGAGCTCTTGAAAGCTTGTGGAAGTTTACGGCGTATCCGGAAACTCTGATAGTAAGGTTAGGATATTTTTCGGGATGCTCAACTGCGTCAAGAAGCATCTCACGGTTAAATACGTTTACGTTGATATGCTGAGCCTTCTGACCGAAATATCCGTCGATAATGGAGCAGAGATTTGCATATCTGTCCTCGTCGTCGTTACCGAGAGCGGAGGGAACTATGCAGAACGTATTGGAGATACCGTCCTTACATACGTCGTAGGAAAGCTTGGCAACAGAGTTAAGGGAAGCGAGAGCGCCGCTTGCGTCACGTCCGTGCATGGGGTTAGCGCCGGGAGCGAAGGGCTCGCCAAGACGTCTGCCGTCGGGAGTATTACCCGTCTTTTTACCGTAAACCACATTTGACGTGATAGTAAGAATAGAGAGAGTATGCTCCGCATCTCTGTATGTGGGTATCTTCTTAAGCTCGTTATAGAAAAGCTCAACCTGTTCCTTGGCGATAAGGTCGGCTCTGTCATCGTCGTTACCGTACTTGGGGAAGTCGCCCTCTGTTACGTAATCGGTAATAAGTCCCGTTTCATCACGTACAACTCTTACCTTAGCGTGCTTGATGGCGGAGAGGGAGTCTGCAAGGACGGAAAGACCTGCAATACCGAACGCCATATAACGGTGAACCTCGGTATCGTGGAGAGCCATCTGAATCTTTTCATATGCGTACTTATCGTGCATAAAATGGATCATATTCATAGCCTTAACGTAGGTCTTTGCAAGCCAGGGACGGTACTCATCCATAAGCTTAAGAACCGTATCGTAGTCAAGGTATTCGCCAACAAAGCGGGAGCCTGCGGGAGCAACCTGCTCGCCGCTCTTTTCGTCGCGACCGCCGTTCAAGCTCATAAGAAGAAGCTTAACAAGGTTAGCGCGAGCGCCGAAGAACTGCATATCCTTACCAACTCTCATTGCGGAAACGCAGCAGGCAATAGCGTAATCGTCACCGTATACGGGACGCATTACGTCATCGTTTTCATACTGGATCGAGTCTGTATCGCAGGATACCTTGGCCGCAAATCTCTTGAAGCCCGAGGGGAGCTGCTGTGACCAGAGAACCGTAAGGTTAGGCTCTGCGGAGGGATTGAGATTGTAAAGAGTGTTGAGAATACGGAAGGAGTTCTTTGTTACAAGAGTTCTGCCGTCCTCACCCATACCGCCGATGGATTCGGTGATCCACATTGGGTCACCGGCAAAGAGATCGTTATATTCGGGGGTGCGGAGATGGCGAGCCATACGGAGCTTCATTACGAAATCGTCGATAAACTCCTGAATCTCACATTCCGTATACTTGCCGCTCTTAAGGTCACGCTCGAAATAGATATCGAGGAAGGTTGATGTTCTGCCGAGGGACATAGCCGCGCCGTTTTGCTCCTTGATTGCGCCGAGGTAACCGAAGTAGAGCCACTGAATAGCCTCGCGTGAGTCTTTCGCAGGCTCGGAAATATCGTAGCCGTAGGAGCTTGCCATTTCCTTAAGCTCGTTCAAGGACTTAATCTGCCAGTAAACCTCCTCAATGTTGCGGATATCGTCTTGAGAAACGTCGCGGTCCGCAATAGCGTTCTTATCCTTCATCTTTTCGGCAATAAGACGGTCAACGCCGTAGAGGGCAACACGGCGGTAGTCACCGATAATTCTTCCTCTGCCGTATGCGTCGGGAAGACCTGTGATTATACCCGTGTGTCTTGCCTTTCTTATATCCTTAGAGTAAACGGAGAATACGCCGTCGTTATGGGTGGTTCTGTACTGGAACTCATTTTCAACCTTATTGGAAAGATGGTAGCCATACGCCTCGCACGCCTTTCTTGTCATATTAAGACCGCCAAAGGGGTTAACCGCGCGACGGAGAGCCTTGTCTGTTTGCAGGCCCACAATAAGCTCGTTTTCCTTATCAAGGTAACCGGGAGCAAATGCTGTAAGTCCTGTTACGGTTTCTGTATCTATGGAGTAAACTCCTCCTCTTGAAAGCTCTGTCGCAAGACGCTCCTCGAACATTTCGTTAAGCTTCTTGGTTCTTTCCGTAGGGCCGCAAAGGAAGCTCTCGTCTCCCTCGTAAGGAGTATAGTTAAGTTGAATAAAATCTCTTACGTTGATTTCATCCTGCCATTTACCGCTTTTAAAGCCGTTCCACTGTTCAAACATATTTAATTCTCCTTTCTTGTTCCGACGTGTGACTGACTGTAACCGTGAAGCACGGGTCAAAAAAGCAACACTATTCCATAAGGAAAAGTGTTGCCCAGACGGTCGGCTATGCTTCAACGAACTTCACCGTGTTAATCACAACAAGCAACTCTTGTTTTCCGCCAGAAGTTCTTTATTCATTATTCATATATTTAATATACCATACTAAGGGACGATTGTCAAGGAATTTTTGTGGTAGGGAAGAAATTTCATTTTTTTGCACAAAAAGAACAGGATTTATTGTTTTTTTTGCAAAGCTATGATAAAATTGAAGAAGCAAAAGAAAAAAGGAGGCATTTTTATGCTTTACATAGAGAAGGAAAGAGCGCTTTCCGTAAATTCCGATTACGACGTTATAGTAGTTGGCTCGGGCCCCTCAGGCATTGGCGCTGCGGTGTCCGCAGGTATGCACGGCGCGAAAACTCTCCTTATCGAGAGCCTCGGATCTGTTGGCGGTATCTCAACCAGCGGACTTATGAGCCATTTTACGGGTCACGTACAAAGCAACCTTTATCAAGAGCTTCTTCGTCGCGCCGCGTTACACAATACCTTCAAAAGGGGATTAAAGACCGTAACTATAGACCCCGAAATGTTAAAAATAACCTATTACGAGATTTTGAAGCTGGCTAACGTGGATCTGCTTCTTTACACCTTCGTTTGCGATACCGTGACGGAGGATAACAGAGTGAAGGGTATAATTTGCGAGAGCAAGAGCGGCAGACAGGCGTACTTCGCCAAGGTTATAATTGACTGTACGGGCGACGGCGACGTTGCGTATAAGGCGGGAGCCGAATTTTATATGGGCAGAGAGGAGGACGGCAGAATGCAGCCTGCCACTCTTATGTTCAAGGTAGGTGGAGTTGATTACGAGAGGGCGATCTTCCCACCGTCCTTTGAAACCACAGTAGAGGTTCCCGCAGGGGAAATACAGGACCTCGGAAAGAAAAATTTGCCATTTCCGGCAGGTCACGTGCTTCTTTACGGCTCCACCTTGCCCGGGGTGGTTACGGTTAATATGACAAACGTAACGGGTATTGACGGCACCAAGGCGGAGGACCTTACAAAAGCGGAGCTTACGTGCCGCTCACAGATGGAGCCCATCGTTGCGTTTTTAAGGAAATACGCTCCGGGATACGAAAATTGTTATATTCTGAGCGCCGCATCCCTAATCGGAATAAGAGAAACACGTCATTTCAAGGGCGTTAAGACTCTCCATTCAAAAAGTGTTGCGGAGGCAGAGAAGTTTGATGACTGGGTAGTTCGCGATGCCCACTTCAATTTTGATATTCACAATCTTGACGGCTTCGGTCTTGACCCTCGCGGATGTCAGCATCATTTCCATCAGCTTGACGGGTATACGATACCCTACGGCTGTCTTGTTCCCGAAAAAGTAAACGGTCTTTTGCTCTCGGGCAGAAATATATCGGGTACTCACAAGGCTCATTCAAGCTTCCGCGCTATGCCGATTTGTCTTGCGATAGGAGAGGCCTGCGGAGTTGCCGCCGCCCTTGCCGTACGTAAGGGTATAGAGCTTCGTGACGTTGACCCAAAGGAAATCCAGAAATATCTTTAAAGGAGAATTATTATGCCAGGCTATGCAAATTATAAAAGACTTTTTTGCGAGGAGTTCAAAACTCTTAAATGGGAGGGCTACGATCCCGACAAATATATAGTAAACGATAAGGAAAGCCCGGATTTCTGTCCCGACCCCAAAACCGCGGATAACTATCCCAGCGGGGACGATTTCTGGCGCCGTCCTTACGAAAATCTCGTTAAGGTAATGGATACTCCTATAAGAGATGGTTATCCTTATTACGAGCCCAACGATTTTGAAGCAATTATGGCGGAGGCGACCCCTGCTCCCCATATGAAGCCTCTTTCCGACGAGGAGTACAGAAGGCGTCTTTACGGAGCTTTTTACGGCAGATGCGCGGCGGTCATCCTTGGCAAGCCCCTTGAAATGGGACTTACGAAGAAATTTATTAAGGAATATCTTGAAAGCGTAAACGAATATCCCTTGAACGATTACGTGTCCGCAAGAAGCGAAAAGCTTAATTTTACTCTCCGTGAGGACTGCGTATACAGTACCAAGGGTAACGTTAAGTTCGCTCAAAGCGACGATGATATAAACTACACCCTTTTAGGGCTTTTGCTTGTTGAAAAGTACGGTCTTGATATAGAGCCGTGGATGATAGGCGACAACTGGGCAAATAACATTCCCTTTTACTGGTGCTGGTGCGCTTCAAGAGTAGCATACTACCATATGGTAATGGGAACTCTACCCGTTGAAAAAATTCCTTACACTATAAACCCCTGGAGAGAATGTATTGACGGTCAGATAAGAACGGATATATGGGGATATATTTTCCCCGCAAAGCACTATGAGGCTTGCAAATATTCACATCTTGATACTTCCTTCAGCTTGACTAAAAACGGAATTTACGGAGGAATGTTCGTTGCGGGCGCTCTTTCCTGCGCCCTTTCCGAGAATCCTACGGTTGACAGAATTATTGATGCGGGTCTTGCGTCAATTCCGAAAAGGTCAAGGCTTTACGAGGCGATTGACAACGTGCGTAAATGGTACAATGAAACAAAGGATTGGCAATTGACTGCCGACAGGCTTCTTGAAGAGTATAAGGAAATTCCCAACGAGGGAACGATCAACAATATGGCGGTGGTGGCTCTTGGCATTATCGCTGGCGAGCTTGATTACACAAGGAGCATTACTATTGCCACAATGTGCGGTCTTGACACCGACTGTAACGCGGGCACCGTTGGCTCAATAATAGGCGCGGCGGTTGGTATTGACGGAATAGAGAAGCGGTGGTACGAGCCTCTTTGCGATACCATAAAGAGCGTTGTAGCCTCCGTTGGAGAATGTAAAATTTCCGATATCTGCGAAAGGATCATCGCAGCAAAAAATAAGGTTAATTCTTGATCTTAAAGTGTTGATA
>JAZQLK010000193.1:0-3854 GCA_045542635.1 Eubacteriales bacterium | reverse complement strand
AAAGGCGCACCTTCGCTCCGACAGACCAACGGTTATAACTCTTTGCTCCAATGACGCTATGTCGGCAAATTTACAGAATATAAGTATTTTACTTGAAAGAAAAAGCGTGTTCTTTACACCGCTTATACAGGATGACCCTATAAAGAAGCCTCATTCGCTTGTTTCGGATTTTTCCCTCGTGGAAAAATCCTTGGAATACGCTCTTGAGAGAAGACAGTTAAGACCTTTATTTATTTGAAAGAAAGGATTTTAACAAAATGAAGAAGTTGAAAAAAGCAATTACAAGCAGAGCGGTTATAACCGCTCTTGCCCTCCTTATACAGCTTGCTATTATTTTTGTTACGGTTTTACGTTTCAGCAATTTATTTGCATATTATCTTGTAGTATCCTACGTTATTGCGGTAGTTCTAAGTATAAGGGTTATTAACAAAAGGACTAATTCGGGATACAAGATTGGATGGATATTGCTTTTTCTTGTGTTACCCATATTCGGCGCCTTTCTTTACGTTACAATAAACGGAGAGGCGTCACGGGGGGCGGTACAAAGAAAGCTGAATAAAATTTTCGAGTCCTCGAAATCAATGCTGAAGAATTCGAATGGGGCGCATATAGATTGGGATTGCGCAAGGGTGCAATCGGAATATATAAAAAGACATACACTATCCGTTCCCGTAAGGAATACCCGCAGTAAATATTTTAAAAGCGGAGAGGAATTTTTCAAATCCGTAGTGGAGGATCTGAAGCTTGCCAAGCATCACATATATCTGGAATATTTTATTTTAAAAAGCGGATATATGTGGAACGAGATAAAAAAGATACTTATAGAAAAAGCAAAATGCGGCGTTGACGTAAGAATAATCGTTGACGATTTCGGAAGCATAGACGGAATAAAACGGCGGGAAAGAAAGGAGCTGTCCTCCGCCAATATAAAAATAAAATTTTTCAATCCATTTATTCCCGTTATATCCGGTCTTCTGAATAATCGCGACCACAGAAAAATATGCGTAATAGATACGGAGATCGCATATTGCGGAGGTGTAAATATAGCTGACGAATATATAAATCTATATGAGCGCTTCGGATATTTCAAGGATAGCGGTATTGCTATGTACGGGGAGGCTGCATATAGCTTTGAGGTCTTTTTCCTTAGCCTTTGGGAGTACGTCTCAAGAGAGAAGACTGAAATCGTAAGGCCCTTGTACAAAACAGTGGACGCAGGTGTTTTTCACCCGTATTCCGACAGTCCCATAGATGATGAATACGTATCCAAAAACGTGTATATGAATCTTATAAACAGAGCGGAAAAATACGTGTATATAAGCACGCCGTACTTTGTGGTGGACGACGAAATGCTTACGTCAATTACAAACGCCGCAAAATCCGGCATTGACGTAAGGATAGTCGTACCCCATATTCCCGACAAGGTACTGGTAAATCAAGTCACCAAATCCTTCTACGAAAGGCTTATTTCCGCGGGCGTTAAGGTTTATGAATATAAAAAGGGCTTTAACCATTCTAAGCTTGCTATAGCCGACGATAGGATTGCTACTGTTGGCAGCGTTAATTTTGATTACAGAAGCTTCTATCTGAGCTTTGAATGCGGCGTTTGGATGTACGGTACGGATGCCGTTTTGCAGGTTAAGGAGGACGTTCTTTCCATGATGGAGGAAAGCGTTGAAATAACTGCGGAAAAGGCAAGAGCTAACATTTTTGTACGCCTTTTCAGGGGTATTATCGCCGCGTTCTCGCCGATGCTTTGATATAAACAAAAAACAGACACATATTGCTATGTGCCTGTTTTTTGTTAATGGGAGATTTTTACCATTCGATTATGCTTTCGCCATCGTAGTGCCAATAGTAATCAAGGTTGGACGTGGGCTTCTCCTCGGAGTACATATATACGTTCGGCGTATAGATTTCTCCAATTGCGATAGCGTTCCATTCCTCTCTTGTTCCGTGGAAATACTTCCTTTCAAAGGAGACTATTCCTTCAAAGGACATATAATCAGAATATTGGAAGCTGTTTCCGAAGACGATATATTTGAGGGACGTACAGTTACTGAAAGCGTACATTCCTAAGGTTTTTACGCTGTCGGGAAGGATTATTCCTTCAAGGGACGAACAGTTTTTGAAGGTGGAGTAGTTTATTTTAGATATACCCTCGGGGAGCTTGACGCTCTTTAGTGACGTACAATTTGCAAAGGCAGTTTCTCCGATTTCTGTAACGGATGAAGGGATGACAATAGCTTCAAGTGACGTACATCCCGAAAATGCGCCCCAACCGATTTCCTTCAAGCCGATGGGAAGATTAACGGTCTTTAATGACGTACATCCCGAAAATGCGGATTCCGGTATATTCGTTATGATGTTGGGAACGGTAACGCTTGTTATAGTATCGCATCCGTAAAAGGCAAGCTTATCTATTACGTATCCCTCACCCTTATAGCTTTGGGGAAGAGTAAGCTCCGCTTCTTTACCTATGTATCTTACAAGATGATTTATTCCGTTCTCGGTTCTGAATACGTATCCGTTCTGAATATCAAGAACGCTTGCTTCATCCTTTGATAGGTGCAGAACGTCTGCGAGGCTTGAAAGACCTCCGTTGTTATAGGAATCATCACCTATGGTATCGGAAAGCACGTATGCTTCAATAATTTTGTCGCATCCGTAAAATGCGCTGCTGCCGATATATTCTACGGTAGAAGGGATAACAACGCTTATAAGATTTATACAGGACTCAAAGGCTGATCTTTGAATACGTAAAAGCCCCTCGGGAAGCTCCAACGTCAGGAGGCTATCGCAACGGCTGAACGCCTTACTGCTTATTTCGGTAAGTCCCTCGTTGAACTTTACGTGCTTTAAGCCGTCGCAGTTATAAAACGCTTCGCCGGAAATCAGGGTAACCCTTGCGGGAATTTCAATTTCCTTAAGCTCGGTACAGTCATAAAATGCGGAGCTGCCGATAATTTCAACAGTTTCGGGGATAACGCTGTTTTTACATCCGAAAATAAGAGTGTTGGTTGCTTTTTCGATAAGACAATTTCCAGTTCCGTAGTAAGCCGTATTACCGTCAGCTACCGTTATTGACTCTACGTAATTTCCTTTCGGGAAAGCAGAGGAGCTTATTTTTGTAACTGTTGAGGGGATATTTACGGACGTGAGGGACGTGCAGTTCTTGAATGCGTTTGCGCCTATTTCCATAAGTCCCTCGTTAAACTCAATACCTTCGAGAGCGGCGCAGCCGAGAAATGCGCTTGTGTCTATTTTTTCGAGTCCTGCGGGTAATGTGATTTCTGTAAGAGAGGTACATTCCGAGAAGGAAAGAATACCAAGGCTTGTAACGCCCTCGGGAATTTCTATATCCGTAAGAGCGGAGCAGCCTTCAAAGGTTGATTGCGGAATAACCGTAATGTTCTCGGGAAGAGTAGCCTTTGTAAGGGATGTGCAGCTCTGGAAAATACCGTCACCAAGCTTCGTTACGCTATTCGGTATGGTTATTTCCTTAAGTGAGGTGCATCCTGCGAAAGCATATTTACCGATTTCAGTAACGGTATTCGGCAATACGACGGATTCAAGGGATCGACAGCTTGTAAAGGCTCTGTCGGGAATCTTTAAAACTCCCGAGGGAATTACGATTTCCTTTAATTCAAAGCAACGCTCAAAGGCGCCCTCTCCGATAACGCTTACGTTATTACCCAAAACTATTTTTGAAATTCCGCTTACGTTATAAAACATAGACGGAGAGATTTCTGTAAGGAAGGAGGGAAGAGTAAGCTCTGATACACCCTTTAAGCCTGTTAAGAACAGCGAATTTATAGTGTATTCGTTTCCGTTAACATCTTCGGGAAGAAGGA
>JAZQLK010000192.1:0-2473 GCA_045542635.1 Eubacteriales bacterium | reverse complement strand
GTATGATAATTTCACAAAGGACAGAGTGTGCCTTCTTGTAAAGATACACGATACCGTTGTTGAAGAAGATAAGGTCTATATAAAGAAACGGCTTAACAGAATAGGCAAGGATACCTTTTTTGAGCTTATCAATTTGCAAAGAGCGGATAACAAGGCGCAAAGCCCCGTTTACGACAGAACGGAGCATTTTGATGCGGTTGCAAGGATAGCCGACAGGGTGCTTTCCGAGGCGGAATGCTTTTCTCTTAAGGATCTTGCGGTAAACGGCTCCGACCTTATGGAAAACGGATTTCCAAAGGGTAGGATCCTCGGCGAGATACTTTCCCATCTTTTAAAAGCCGTTATAGAAGAAAAAACAGAAAATACTAAAGAAGCTCTTTTGAAGGAAGCAAAAGAGAGATTTGGAGGATAAAATGAAATACGAATTAAGTCATTATAAGGGCTATGACCTTGCAGGTCTTAAGAAGGAGCCAATAGTTGAGCTTGAGGAGCTTTCTCTTGCCGCCGCTATGGAGGGTATCGTTCTTCTCGAAAACAAAAACAATATGCTTCCCTTGAAAAAGGGCGACAGAGTGTCTGTATTTGGCAGAATACAAAAGGAATATTACAAGAGCGGAACAGGCTCGGGAGGACTTGTAAACGTAAAATACGTAACCAATATCGTGGATGAGCTTAAAGCGCTTGGAACAGTTTCCGTAAACGAAGAGCTTGAAAGCGTGTACGATACATGGATCAAGGACAATCCCTTTGACGTAGGCAACGGCGGATGGGCTCAGGAGCCCTGGTGTCAGGAGGAAATGGAGCTTTCCGACGAGGTGGTTGAAAACGCCCGTAAATTCGGAGAAAAGGCTCTTGTCATAATCGGCAGAACTGCCGGTGAGGATAAGGATAATTCCGCCTCCGAAGGCAGCTATCTGCTTACCTCCAAGGAAGAGGATATGATAAGAAGAGTAACGGAAAAGTTTGATGACGTATGCGTAATTCTCAACGTGGGTAGCGTAATTGATATGTCATGGGTAAAGAAATACGGCGTTTCCTCCGTTCTTTACGTATGGCAGGGAGGAATGTGCGGCGGCTCTGCGTGCACAAGAGTGCTTTGCGGACTTGCAAGCCCCTCCGGTAAGCTTGCGGACACCGTTGCTTTGAGTATTGATGATTACCCATCAACGTCAAACTTCGGCGACTCCGTGCGCAACCTCTACGTAGAGGATATTTACGTTGGATACCGCTATTTTGAAACCTTCCGAAAGGATAAGGTTTTATATCCCTTCGGCTACGGTCTTTCCTACACAAAATTCGAAATAAACGCCACAGGGTGTGTAAAAAACGACAAAATTACAGTAAATGCGACAGTTAAGAATACAGGCGATTTCGTAGGTAAAGAGGTGGTACAGCTTTATTACGAGGCTCCTCAGGGCAAGCTTGGCAAGAGCCTCCGTTCCCTCGGCGCATACGAAAAGACGACAGAGCTTAAGCCCGGCAAATCCTGTACGGTTGAATTGGAGCTTTGCGTGAAGGATATGGCTTCCTACGACGACTCAGGCGCAACGGGAAACAAGAGCTGCTACGTTCTTGAAGCGGGAGAGTATGTGATCTATGTAGGCGCAGACGTAAGAAGCGCGAAAAGATGCTTCTCCTTGAATATCGAAAAGGATACCGTAACGGAAAAATGTACGGAAGCCATTTCCCCCGTTATCCCCTTTGAGAGGATCAAGCCCGATGAAAATATGAACGTTACGTACGAGGCGGTTCCGACCTGCACGTATTCCTACAAGGACAGAGTTGAATCCTCGATTCCCGAGGAAATTCCTTACACCGGTGACAGGGGAATAAAGCTTGATGACGTAAGATGCGGAAGGAACACTATGGACGAATTTGTAGCTCAGCTTTCCGACAGTGACCTTGCTTGCCTTGTAAGAGGCGAGGGAATGAACAGCCCTAAGGTAACTCCCGGCACAGGCAGCTGCTTCGGCGGTGTAACGGAGGAGCTTATTTCCTTCGGTATTCCCATTGTTTGTACAACCGACGGCCCCTCCGGTATACGTATGGATAGCGGACTCCTTGCCACAAGCATGCCTAACGGCACCTGCCTTGCTTGTAGCTTCAACAAGGAGCTTGTATCTGAGCTTTACTCCCTTGAGGGCGTTGAAATGTCCGCTTACGAGATTGACGTGATTCTCGGCCCCGGCATCAATATTCACAGAAATCCCTTGAACGGCAGAAACTTTGAGTATTTCTCCGAGGATCCCTATCTTGCGGGCAGTATGGCGGTTGCTATTTCCCTCGGACTTAAAAAAGCGGGAGTTTACTGCACCGTTAAGCACTATATGGCTAACAGCCAGGAGTGGAAGCGTCATAGCAGCGACTCCGTAATGTCCGAAAGAGCGGCGAGAGAAATTTACGCGCGTCCTTTCGAAATAGCGGTTAAATACGGCGAATGTAAGGCTATTATGACCAAGTCGGAGGCCAAGCG
>JAZQLK010000191.1:0-7915 GCA_045542635.1 Eubacteriales bacterium | reverse complement strand
CTTCGCAAAGGGCACATACGAGCCTCCGGAGCATCCTATGTTCGGCGTTCAGCGTATGCTTGACGGTATTGCCGAGATTGCTTCCGAAATCAAGGGTACTCCCGTGGTTTCATCGGGTATTTCATTCCTTGGCGCAGTCTCCGCAAACGTATGCGCAGGCTACATAAACGAGGGTAAATTCGACTTTGCGGGCTACGGAAGAGAAACTCTTGCTTATCCCGACTGCGCTAAGGATATCGTATCCGGCGCAAATCTTGATCCAAAGAAGCTCTGTATCTGCTGCGGCAAGTGTACCGAGATTATGAGATGTAAGGGCGGAACACCCGGTTGCGTTATCCGTGATACCGACGTATATATGCCCCTTTATAAAAAATTTGTATTAGGTAAGGAGTAATAAAATGAAGGTTGCTTTGATTACAGGCGCGGCAGGCGGCATCGGCTACGCTACCGCAGAAAAATTCGCAAAAGAGGGCTACGCTATCGTAGCTATGGATATTGTTCCCGAGGAGAAGGTTGCTGACAAGTTCGCCTCCTTCGAAAACGCTATTTACGTTAGCGGTAACCTTGCAAAGGCAGAGGACAGAGAAAACGCAGTTAAGGCGGCTGTTAACAAGTTCGGTGTTATTAACGTTCTTGTAAACGTAGCAGGCGTTGCACCCAGAGTACGCGCAGACCTTCTCGAAATGAGTGAGGAAAGCTACGATTTCGTTATGGATATCAACTTGAAGGGTACATTCTTCTTGACACAGCTTGTTGCTAACCTTATGGTTAAGCAGGAATCCGACGAGGGAATCAAGGGTTATATTGCCAACGTATCCTCCTGCTCCGCATACACATCCTCCGTTAACAGAGGTGAATACTGTATGTCCAAGGCGGGTATGTCTATGATGACAAAGCTTTTTGCCGACAGACTCGCAAAGCACGGTATTCTCGTAAATGAGATCTGCCCCGGTATTATTGAAACAGGTATGACCGAAAAGGTTAAGGAAAAGTACGACAACCTTATCGCAGGCGGACTTGTTCCCCTTAACCGTTGGGGTACACCCGAGGATTGCGCAAACGCTCTCTACACACTTTGCTCCGGCGCTCTCGGCTACACAACAGGTCAGTCAATCGACGTTGACGGCGGTATGCATATTCAGAGACTTTAATCTTTACACAGGAGAGAGATATGACTGAAACTATTATTAAAATAAACGGCGTATCGGTTAAAAAGGTAACTCTCAACACAGCAATTATAGGAAGCGGAGCGGCAGGTTACAATGCCGCTTTGCGTCTTACCGATTACGGCGTTAACGATATTGCTGTAATTACCGAGGGTATCAATATGGGCACGTCCCGTAACACAGGCTCCGATAAGCAGACCTACTATAAAATGAATCTTTGCGCGGATTACCCCGACTCCCCCAAGGCTATGGCTCAAGACTTCTTTAACGGCAAGTGCGTTGACGGTGATAACGCATACGTTGAAGCGTCCCTCTCTGTACCCTGCTTTCTCCACCTTTGCGAGCTTGGAGTTGAATTTCCCGTAAACCGTCTTGGCGAATACGTAGGCTACAAAACCGACCACGACCCCCGCGCAAGAGCTACAAGCGTTGGTCCACTTACCTCCAAAATGATGACCGAGTGTCTTGAAAAAGAGGTTATGAAGCGCAATATCAAGATATACGACAAGCTTCAGGCTATTGAGTTTATAAAGAACGAGGGCGAGTGCGTGGGCGTGCTTTGTCTTAACAAGGCAGCAATGAGCGAGGATGAGCGCTTTGTTCTCTTTAATGCGGAAAATACTATTACCGCAACAGGCGGTCCTGCGGGAATTTACGCAGATACGGTATACCCCCTCGGTCACGCAGGCGCGTCGGGTATCGCCTTTGAAGCCGGTGTTCTCGGTAAGAACCTTACGGAATGGCAGTACGGTCTTGCGTCCACCGCTCCCCGTTGGAACGTATCCGGTACTTATATGCAGGTTCTTCCCCGCTTTGTTTCCGTTGATGCTGACGGTAACGAATACGAGTTTTTAAACGAATATTTCGACGATATCGGCGTATGTCTTTCCAAGATATTCAGAAAGGGCTACGAGTGGCCCTTCGACTGTAAAAAGGTTATGAGCGGCTCCTCAATTATAGACCTTCTCGTATTCCGCGAGTGTGTTCTTAAGGGCAGACGCGTTTACCTTGACTTCAGAAAGAACCCCTACGGTCTTGACGAGCTTCCCTACGATAAGCTTGACACTGAGGCGAGAGAGTATCTTGAAAACGCTCACGCTTGCTTTGGCAACCCCTTGGAGCGTCTTCAGTTTATGAATATGCCGGCATACGACCTCTACCTTAACAAGGGTGTTGACCTTGAAAAGGAAATGCTTGAGATCGCTCTCTGCGCTCAGCATAACAACGGCGGACTTGACGTTGATATGTGGTGGCAGACAAATGTAAAGCATCTCTTCGCTTGCGGCGAGGTTGCAGGCTCCCACGGTATCTACCGTCCCGGCGGAAGCGCTCTTAACGCAGGTCAGGTCGGCTCTATGAGATGCGCTCAGTACATCAGCGCTCACAGAAGCAATCCTCTTTGCGAGGGATTCGATGCGCCTGCCGAAAAGGCGGTCATCAAGCACATAGAGCTTTCAAGAGCTTTGCTCTCCGACGTTGATAACCTTGACGAAATGTCCGACAAGGCCACAAGAAAGATGAGCGAGGCAGGCGGAGCTATAAGAAACGCTTCCTTACTTGACGGAGCTATCTCCTCCGCTAAGGAAATGCTTGCATCCTTTGATAAGACTGTTAAGATAAATAACGCATTTAAGCTCTGGCAGGCATACAGACTCCGCGACGCTTTGATTTCACAGATTACCTATATGACTGCTATGAAGGAATACGTAAAGGCAGGCGGTAAGTCCCGCGGCTCGGCGATTTATACCTCCGATAAGGGTAACGTGCCTGCAAATATGGAGGAAACCTTCCGCTTTGAGCTTGACACAGGCGACTTTGACTCAACGGTACTTGAAATTAACTTTGCAGACAACTGTAAGGCTACCACTCGTCCCGTAAGACCTCTTCCCGAGGGCGGCGGATTCTTTGAAAACGTATGGCGTGAGTACAGAGAAAGCAAGAACATTTATTGATTATTTTACAATATTCAGCTTAAGACGGCAGGAGTAAGCACAGCGCTTATCTTCTCCGTAAGATACAGGAGATAAAAGTATGAAAACGGGATTGGTATCAGTAACCTTCCGTAAGCTGACTATCAAGGAGATTATTCAGCTTGCCAAGGATAATTCACTTAAATCCATTGAATGGGGCTCAACCCCTCACATTGACGCGGGAGAGGTTAAGCTTGCCCGTAAGGTAAGAAGCCTTATGCACGGTGCAGGTCTTACCTGCGAGTCCTACGGCTCTTATTACGGAATACTTTACAGAAAGGGCGTTCATAAGCCCTACCCCTTCAAAAAGCTTTGTAAGACCGCGGTTGCTCTCGGTGCAAAGACGATCCGTATCTGGCCGGGCTTCCCCGGCATGCAGCCTTATTCCGACAGCGATATAAGAAGAGCAGTTTCTCACACGAGAGAAATCTGCCATATCGCAAAGAAATACGGTCTTACCCTTTCTATGGAATGCCATTTCTGGACCATAACAGAAAACTATAAAAATTCTCTTGACTTTATCAAGAGAGTCGGCTGTGACAATCTCAAGATCTATTGGCAGCCCAACCCATATGAATCAAAGGAATATAATCTCGAAGCGGCAAGGGCTCTTCTTCCCTACGTTACAAACGTGCACGTTTGCCATTGGATAAAGCAGGATAAAAAGCCTCTTTCCGAGGGACTTAACGATTGGCGCGAATATTTTGACGTATTAAAGACGGATGACGACCGCGTGTTTATGCTTGAATTTATGCATGACGGCGAGCCCGAGTCATTACCCGCAACCTCCGATACACTTCACGAAATTATGGGGATAACGAAATGAGTATACTTAATAAATCTTATAACAAGAATATATGGCAGGAATATCGCACAAATCCCGATTTCAAGGAAACCCTTGACTATCTTGACAAGTGCTATGAAACCTATTGCATAGGCGAAATTCCCGCCACTAAATTCAGCGAATTCCGTCTTTTTAAGGACGTGGGCGACAGATCAACCTATCAGAAAAATTTCTTTATCCGTCAGCACAGACTCTTTACCTGTATTTTCCTTTCCCTTATCTACCCCGAGAGGGAGGATTATTTCAAGCTTTTACAGGATACGATCTTTGAGATGTGCGACCAATACGTATGGGCGCTTCCCGCTCATATGCCCAGCATAGAGGTTAATAACAACTGCGAGCTAGACCTTGACGCTACCACTATGTCAATGGCATTGGCTATTGCAAAGCATCTTCTCGGCGACAGATTCCACCCCCTTATCAATGCCCGTATTGATACGGAAATCGACCGCCGTCTTGTTAAGCCTCTCCTTGCGCAGAGATGGCATTGGGAGTACAGAGCAAATAACTGGACTACCGTTTGCGCAGGCGCATCCGGATGCGCTCTTATGCTTAATCGCCCCGACGTATTCGAGCTTGTTAAGGACCGTCTTAACCGCGGAATGCAGGAGTACGTTGACGGCTACAAGGACGACGGCGTGTGCGTTGAGGGAGCGGGATATTGGTCCTACGGCTTCGGCTACTATCTTGAATATGCCGATATGCTTTACGATTACACAAACGGACGCGAGGACCTTCTCCACACGGAAAAGAACAATAATATCGCTACGTTTTTACAGAAGCTTTTCCTTGACGAAAACGTGGTTGCAAGCTATGGCGATATGGGAATGACTCTTTCAATTTCCTTGGGATACATCTATAAGCTTAAGAGCATTTACGGCGATATAGTTGAAATGCCTCCCAAGGATATTCTTATCCACGACGTTCACTATTTCCCCTTTATGCTTAACGAATTCTTATATTACAAAAAGGAATACGTAAATACGGGACTTTCCAAAAACGCTACCTACTATATGGCGGACGAGGGATGGTTTGTTACAAGAACTCCCTACTACGGCTTCGGCGCAAGAGGCGGATGGAACGGAGACAGCCACAACCATAACGACGTTGGCTCCTTCATTTTTTCAAAGAATAACAGACAGGTGCTTTGCGACATAGGTCTTCGTCCATACACCCGTCAGTACTTTGAGCATGAGATAAGATATACCTTCCTTGAAGCATCCTCAAGAGGTCATAACTGTCCCATTATAAACGGCGAATATCAGAAGAATATCCCCGGTGAAAGATCCAAAACAAGCTATGAAAACGGCGTATTCACCATCGATTTTGCCAATATTTACGGCATTGATGCATTAAAAAAGCTTGTACGTAGCTGTAAAACCTCTGACAAATACGTCGAAATCACGGACGAGTTTATAATTGAGGGCGAGGGTACGTTTACGGAAAGACTTATTTCCGTAGTAAAGCCCGAAATTACAGACGGCAAAATCACAATTGACGGCGTTACGGTTACCTTTGACGCATCTAAAGCTACCTGTGACTATATAGTTGATACTCATACCATTGAGGTTGACGTAAACGGCAATACCACAAAGGGCTCTGACGTTTACTGCATCAATATAAACGTAAAGGATATTAAGGACGGCAAATTCACCTTCACTGTGGAGGCGTAATATGTTTAATAAAATCAAGAACCCTGTGTTTATAAAAGAGGTTAGAGAAAGCGAAAGGTATGCTCTTTTAAGAAACAGGTACAAGGAGCATTGTCAAAGGCTTATTAAAGATGAGCCCCTGAATTGCAAGTTCTCCAAATTCCGTCTTTTTGCGGAAAAGGGCGAGAGAAATCTCTATGAATACGCCTTTAATCAGCACATTGACGCACTTACGCTCCATGCCTTGAACACTATAATTTACGGAGATGAGCATCTTTCAGCCTTAGAGGACGCTTTATACGATGTATTATCTCTCTATGTATGGGCGCTTCCCGCCCATATACCCGACATAAACGAGGAAAACTATTACGAGCTGGATTTAGCATCTACTGCCATCGGAGCAACAATCGCAACAATAGACTATCTTCTTGGAGATAAGCTCCATCCTCAGCTTAAAAAGCGTATTGATACAGAGCTCAGAAGAAGGATTTTAGAGCCCTTCAAGCGTGAGATATGGCATTGGGAGGACAGATACAACAACTGGACATCCGTATGCGCGGGAAGCACCGCCGTTGCCATTATGCTTAAGTATCCCGAGGAATTTGAGACACTCCTGCCAAGATTTTCCGAAAATATGCGTAAATTCATAGCGGGCTTTTCCGATGACGGTGTATGCTATGAGGGTGCGGGATACTGGGGATACGGTCTTTCCGCATTCGTTATGTACGCATATCTCCTCAAGGATTATACAAAAGAGGAAATCGACTATTTCAAGGATGAAAAGGTAAAAAATATATGTTGCTTCTTTGAAAAGGTTACCCTCTACCCCGACGTGATCACCTGCTACGGTGATACAGGGGTTGACATCAAGGTAAACGATTTCTTAATGCACACTCTCAAAAGAGTATATCCCGAGGATATATGGATACCCGAGGAAAGCCGTATACATCTTCCTACCAATCAGCTTGCCCAGATGCTTCTCTATATTGAAAATTACGATAGTGATGTAACGGCGGATCAGCTTAAAAACGCCGAGTACTATATGGGGCATGCAGGCTGGTACACAAGACGTACAGATTCCTATTCCTTTGCAGCCAGAGGCGGCTGGAATGGGGACAGTCATAACCATAACGACGTCGGCTCCTTTATATTTGCGGTCGACAACCGTCAGGTGCTTATTGATATGGGTACCAGATATTATACCAAGGACTACTTCCTGTTGCCTCAAAGATACGAATATCTTGAAACCTCATCAAGAGGTCATAACTGTCCTATCATAAACGGTCAGTATCAAGCCAACGTTCCCGATACGCGCTCCTACACCTCGTTTTGCGACGGTATATTCTCCGTTGACTTCCGTGAGCTTTATGATATTCCGGAGTTAAAAAAGCTTATCCGCCGTTTTAATACCGAGAACACAAGCGTAAAGGTTACGGAGGAATTCGAAATTACGGGAGATTGGAGCTTTACCGAGCGATTTATTTCCTACAAAAAGCCGAAAATCTCCGACGGTGTTATTGAAATTGACGGTGTATACGTTAAATTCGATCCCGCAAAGGGCGAAGCGTATTACGAAACGGATATGCACTACACCAAAAATCTTGACGATACCGTAAACGAAACCCTTATTTATTTAACAAGCATCAAGGTAAAGTCATACGGAAAATTTGAATTTGTGATAGATACTAAAAAATAATATAAAGCGGGCTGTTTTAAGCAGCCCGCTTTAGTTTTAATATATATGGAATTTAATTTTTATGCGCAAATTAAAGCGTCTCTAAAAATTACTGAGCAGCGTCAACGATAACGGAGAAATCCTTAGCCTTGAGGGATGCGCCGCCGATAAGACCGCCGTCAACATTCTCCTTGGAAAGAAGCTCTGCAGCGTTTGCAGCGTTCATAGATCCGCCGTACTGGATAATGATCTTTTCTGCTGCTTCAGCGCCGTACATCTTAGCGATGGTGTTACGGATCACTCCGCAGGTTTCGTCTGCCTGCTCGGGAGTAGCTGTAAGACCTGTACCGATAGCCCATACAGGCTCGTACGCGATGATTACGTTTTCAAGCTGATCAACTGTTACGTCCTTAAGGTCGAGCTTAGTCTGCATAGAAACTACCTCGTCTGTGATGCCGTATACTCTTTCTTCCTTTACTTCACCGAGGCAAAGAATAACCTTAAGACCTGCTTCAAGAGCAGCCTTTGTACGAAGGTTTACGGTTTCGTCTGTTTCACCGAAGTACTGTCTTCTTTCGCTGTGACCGATGATTACATAGTCAACGCCG
>JAZQLK010000190.1:0-9126 GCA_045542635.1 Eubacteriales bacterium | reverse complement strand
GATGTATAATTAACGAAGGGGGATAAAATTATGAGATACACGATAATAAAAGGCGTAGATACGGACTTTAACCTTAAAATAACGGGGGACGTGGATATAATCTGCGCGGTAATGGATATTTCCACCCGAGGAAGCGGCCTTACCTACGAGGCTGATTTAACGGGGGCGGAGATAATAAAGCTGCTTTCTCCCTTTAAAGTGGATCTTGACGGAATATTACCCAATAAGAATTACACAATAACCGCATACGATTGGTAAAAAACGCCATCCAAATCTTTTATTTGGATGGCATTTTTTTAGTTTCAGTTTAGCAAAGAATAGTAAAATATTGACATCTCTACAATTTTGTAGTATAATATACGATAGAAAAATTTGGAGCTTAAGGCGGTGACGATATGGACAAGCGCAAAAGACACAGACGGGCGTGGAGGCTTGCGTATAAGCTTTTGCACAGACATCTTGAGAAAAAATTCAACCTTACAAGTGAAAAATGCGACTACGACGGACCTTGTCTTATCGTATCAAACCACGTTACGAACTGGGACCCTGTGCTTGTGGGACTTTCCTTTCCCACCCGTCCTACCTATTTTGTAGCCAGCGAGCATCTTTTCAGAATGGGCATCAAAACCAAGCTTATAAACAGATATTTTGAGCCTATACCGAGAAGCAAGGGCTCAAGCGCGGTGGACACGGTGCTTAAATGCCTGCGCCACTTTAAGGCGGGAGATTCCGTATGCATTTTCGCCGAGGGAGATTCCACATGGAACGGAGTTACACAGGATATTGTGCCTTCAACCGCAAATCTTGCAAAATCCTCCCGTGTTGCTCTTATAACATATCGCTTCGAGGGCGGTCATCTTTCCAATCCCCGTTGGGGCAAGGGTATAAGAACGGGTAAAATGCGGGGCGGAGTGGTTAATATTTACACTCCCGAGCAGTTAAAGACTATGACTGTTGAGGAAATACACGCAGCCATAGACCGAGATATTTACGAAAACGCCTGGGAAAGACAAAGTAAGGAAAACGTAGCATTCAAGGGTAAAAACAGAGCCGTAAGAATGGAAAGCGCCCTTTTCCTCTGTCCCGAATGTAAGAAGATCGGTACGCTTAAGGGTGACGGCAACAAAATAAAATGCTCCTGCGGCTTTGAACGAGAGTATACGGAATACGGCGCCTTTGAGCCCTCCAAGCCCTTCGAGAACATCTACGAATGGGATATTTGGCAGAGGGAGTGTCTGAAAAACGGGGATTTCAACCGCGGCGACACCCTATTTACCGATACGAAAATCACTCTTTCCAAAATTCTTGAGGGACACAAATCCGAAAAGCTTGAAAGAGGTATTCTTACAGGCAACGACGAGGGTATTACAATAGGCGAGCACGTATTCTCCTACAAGGATATTTCCTCAATGTCAATTATTCAAACATCCATACTTGTGTTCACTCACAAGGAGGGTTATTTCGAGTTAAGAGCGGATAAAAAGCATTACGTAAATATGCGAAAATATCTGTTTTGGCATCAAAATTACCTTGACGGTATAAAAAATTCATCACAAGGAGAGTTATAATATGGATTATTCTGCAGCAAATCCCGGGGTGTGGAATTTTATAATACAGCTTGGAATGATTGCGGGCGCGGTGCTTATTTCCCAGCTTCTTACGTCGAAGGTTAAATTCCTTCGCAGCCTACGAATGCCAATCGGCGTTATGGCGGGCTTTATTCTTCTTGCTTTAAAGAGCTTTGGAATTATAAACGTAAACACCAAGCTTATGGAAATTCTTGTATATCATTGTATAGCTCTTGGCTTTATCGCTATGTCCCTCCGTACAACTAAAGAGGGTAACGAGGAAAAGGGATCGCTTACGGGTCCTAAATCCGGCGCAATCATTGTTTCAACTTACTTAATACAGGGTATTATAGGTCTTTTAATTACAATTGGACTTGCATATACGTTTATGCCGGATTTATTTAAGGCTGCCGGTCTTCTCCTTCCTATGGGCTACGGACAGGGCCCCGGTCAGGCAAGCAACGTAGGCGGCACTTACGAAAATCTCGGCTTTACAAACGGTCAGACCTTTGGTCTTGCAATTGCGGCGGCAGGATATATCTGCGCTTGCCTTGTAGGTGTTATTATGATTAACGTTCTTTCCAAAAAAGGAAAGATTTCAACAAAGCGCGTATTTACGTCGGACGATCCCAAGACCACGGTCGGTGATTTCCAGGATAACAATGAAATTCCCGTATCAGACTCCATTGACAAGCTTTCCGTTCAGGTTGCGTTTATTCTCGGTGTTTATTTCATTACCTATCTTGCAATGTGGGGACTTACCTCCGGTATTTCCGCAATTTCTACGGGACTTGCAAACACAGTAAACTCCCTTATCTGGGGCTTCAACTTTATTATCGCATCCGTAATTGCTCTTATAGTTAAGATCCTTTTAAAGAAGGCTAATCAGAAGAAAATATTCAGAAGACAGCAGCAGAATAACTACTTGCTTAGCAGAATCTCCGGCTTCTTCTTTGATATTATGATCGTTGCGGGTATTTCCGCTATTGAAATTGATAAATTAAGCGGACTTTGGATTCCCTTCATCCTTCTTGCCGTTGCAGGCGGTGTAATTACTTGGCTCTATCTTGCATTCGTGTGCAAAAAGGTTTACGGCAGCTACTACGCAGAGGGACTTATCTCTATGTACGGTATGCTTACGGGAACTATTTCCTCAGGCGTGCTTCTCCTTCGTGAGATCGACCCCGAATTTAAAACTCCCGCATCCAACAACTTAGTTATAGGCTCAAGCTTTGGCATCATTCTCGGTGCGCCTATGCTTGTTCTCGTTGGACTTGCGGCGCAGTCAACCGTTCTCTGCTTTGCAACTCTCGGAATAATTGCCGTATACTTTACGGCGCTTCTCATCTTTATTCTCAAGGCAAAGGGAAAGAGCGCTAAGACAAATTCAACCGAACAGGTCGAAAGCGTAACCGTTTCAGAAAGCTCCGATACAGAATTAAAATGAACTAACTCAAAAAAGCCTTCTCAAAGGCGACTTACTCTTAAGGACAGTTTTTGGAATTCAATAGAATACGTTACCTACTGACAGGAAAAGGACGAGGAATTTTAACAATTCTTCGTCCTTTTTTCTTGTCAAGCACTGCATCTGTGTCCACAGATGCTATTATCAGTTATGAGTTATGAGGTTTGCTTTCGCTCACCGTTATGAGTTTGCTTCGCAAACGTTATGATATGATCGCCTTGTTTCTTCAAACTGTGCCGAAGGCACATCACAACTTGGCGTAGCCAATCATAACTCTAAGCTCGCCGCAGGCGATCATAGTTGCGTAGTGTCCTTAAGGGCACTACGCTTAGTGAGAAGGCTTTTTTTAATCAATAGGATTTTTTCTGCAAAGAGCTTCGTGAGTTATTATGGAAATAATAAGCAATATTCCGACAAATACGGGAAACAGTCCCATGGAAATATGCTCTGCAATAAGACCGAATAAGGGTGGCATAAGGCAGGTACCCGTATAGGCGCTTGCCATTTGTACGCCGATTATCGCCTGGGATTTATCCGCGCCAAAGCGGGCGGGAGTAGAATGAATTATACAGGGATAAATTGGTGCGCATCCGAGTCCGGTAACCACAAGTCCCACAAGGGAAAGAGTGTTGCTGAAGGGAAGAATTATCATAATCAGTCCAAGGACTATTATTCCCTGTCCGATTCTTATTAAGGAGGTATCGGACAGCTTCATTGATATAAAACCGTTTATTGCTCTGCCTAAGGTAATTCCAACCAAAAACAAGCTTCCCCATGCTGCGGCAATTTCCGCATCTATACCTCTGTACAGATTAAGATAGCTGCTCGCCCACAGAGTAATAACGACCTCAATGGCGCAATAGCATAAAAAGGTTATCATAATAGCCTTAGCTCCGGGAATTTTGAAGATTTGTCCAAGAGAAAGAGATTTGCGCTTTTCCTCTCCCATATCGTTTTCCGTATTATCAATACGTTTTTTCCAAAGAGGCAGGCTAATAAGCACCATAAAGGAAATTACAAGCTGAATCAAGGAAATATAGAGATATCCGCTTTTCCATCCTTGACCGCCCGTTAATGCAAAGCTCATAATGGCCGGTCCAATAGACGCGCCCAAGCCCCACATACAGTGAAGCCAGCTCATATGCTTACTGCTATAGTGAAGAGCAACGTAATTATTGAGCGCCGCATCAACGCTTCCCGCGCCGAGACCGTACGGAATCGAGAAAAGGCAAAGCATCCAGAATCTACTGCTGATTGAGAATCCGAATAGCGCTCCTGCCGTCATAAGGATACTTACAAAGGTGGTTTTACCCGAGCCCAGCATCAGGGTGATCCTGTCGCTCATAAGACTTGATATAATGGTGCCAAAGGCAATAATTGCAGATATTATACCCGCATAGGAAAGGGGTACTCCCAGCTCTCCGAACATAGACGGCCACGCCGAGCCAAGTACGGAGTCGGGCAAGCCAAGTCCCACGAAGGCAAGATACAAAACCGAAATCAGGAATACAAACATAAAAGCCTCCTATTTTTTCTTCAAGGAGATATTATCACAAAAAAACCTCAAAGTCAATACAAAAATATTTTACTGATTTTACATACTATTACTGTTCATTTGCTCATATGTTTATTTCTGTACAATTTTGTTTCAGAGGCTATTTTTGAACTTTTGTTGAAGATTTTATAAAAGTTGCAATTAAATTTATATAACTATCTTGACAAGTTTTATCATCTGTGATATCATATGCTTGAAAAGGAGTTGATTGAATGAACAAGAGCTTATATTCACTTATACTGTCCGACGACGTGGTAAGGGAGATTGACCGCCTTGCCTATAAGTCGGGAACTAACCGTTCAAGTATGATAAACAGGATCCTTGCGGAGTACGTTTCCTACACCACTCCCGAAATGCGATTTAACCAGATTTTCTCAGCCCTTGAAAATATGCTTCTTCCTACGGATAATTTCAAAAGGCTTATAAACAATTCTATGTCGGTTATGAGCCTTCGCTCATCCTTGGACTATAAATACAATCCTTCCGTAAAATATTCCCTGGAGCTTTATAAAAACGTGGGCGACACCCTGGGCGCTCTAAAGATGTCTATGAGAACGCAAAACGCTTCCCTTATATCATATATGATGGATTTCTACAAGCTTTTTGCAAGACTTGAAGCATCCTACGTAAAGGGAGTATCCTATTACCTGGAGGGGGATAAATTCGTAAGAGAGCTTAAGCTGCGCACCGATAAGCAGCTGACTACGGAGCAGCTTGGCAACCTAATCGCCGAATATATTAAAATGCTTGACAGCTGTCTTAAGGCTTATTTCTACAACGTAAACGATTCTCAAAGGGCAGCCTTTGAGCTTGACAGAATACTTGCCGCATATATTGACAAAAACGGCGCAATAATCTAACAGGAGGTGTTATAATGAACGTACAGAATTTTACTGAAAAGAGCCTTGAAGCCCTTAAGGGCGCTCAAAGGCTTGCAAAGGAAAACGGAAATCAGTCCCTTGAATGTGAGCATCTTTTCTACGCTCTGCTTGAGGATGCGGAGGGGCTTGCAACGGAGATTTTAAAAAAATCGGATGGAAACGTGTCCTCATTAAAAGGCGAGCTTGACTCCTGCATTTCACGCTTGCCAAGGGTAAGCGGAGCTACGGGCGGCAACATATATATGTCATCATCCCTTGACAGCGTCCTTGCCCAGGCAGAAAAGGAAGCCTCCTCCATGGGGGACAGCTTTATCTCCGTTGAGCATATTTTACTTGCCCTTATAGAAAAAGGAACGGGTAACGTAAGGACTCTTATTAACAAAAACGGAATTACGAGAAGCAAGGTTCTTGAAATTTTAAAGAGTGTTCGCGGAAATCAGCGGGTGGACAACGAAAATCCCGAGGCAACCTATAACGCCCTTAAAAAGTACGGTCAGGATCTTTGCGATCTTGCAAGAAATCAAAAGCTTGACCCCGTTATCGGCCGTGACGAGGAAATAAGAAACGTAATAAGAATACTTTCAAGAAAAACAAAAAACAATCCCTGTCTTATAGGTGAGCCCGGTGTTGGTAAAACCGCTATTGCCGAGGGTCTTGCCATCCGTATCGTAAAGGGTGACGTTCCCGACAATCTTAAAAACCGTTCCCTTTTCTCCCTTGATATGGGTGCTCTCGTTGCGGGAGCGAAATACCGCGGTGAATTCGAGGAGCGCCTTAAGGCGGTGCTTAACGAGGTCAAGTCAAGCGAGGGCAAAATCATACTTTTCATTGACGAGCTTCACCTTATCGTAGGAGCGGGAAAAACCGACGGAGCGATGGATGCAGGCAATATTTTAAAGCCTATGCTTGCAAGAGGCGAGCTTCACTGTATCGGCGCAACAACCCTTAACGAATATAAGAAATATATTGAAAAGGACCCCGCGCTTGAAAGAAGATATCAGCCCGTTCTCGTTTCCGAGCCTACTGTAGAGGACACGATCTCCATTCTCCGCGGACTTAAGGAAAGATACGAGGTATATCACGGAGTAAAGATTCAGGACGGAGCCATAATCGCGGCGTCAACTCTTTCCGACAGGTATATTTCCGACAGATTTTTACCCGACAAGGCAATAGACCTTATCGACGAGGCTTGCTCCCTTATTAAAACGGAAATGAACTCCATGCCTACGGAAATGGATGAGATATCCCACAAGATTATGCAGCTTGAAATCGAGGAGGCGGCTCTTAAAAAGGAAACGGATAAGCTGTCCTGCGAGCATCTTTCCGAAATCCAAAAGGAGCTTGCCGACTTGCGAAACGAGTTTGGCGAAATGAAAATAAGATGGGAAAACGAAAAGGATTCTATCGGTAAAATCCAAAGGCTTCGTGAAAAAATCGAGGAAACCAACGCAAAAATAGAAAAGGCGCAGAACGAGTACGATCTGAACCTTGCGGCGGAGCTTAAATACGGAGTACTGCCACAGCTTACAAAGGAGCTTAGCGAGGAGGAAGCAAGGGATGGTGACAAAAAAGCGACCTTGCTCCGTGACCAGGTAACCGACGAGGAGATCGCAAGAATAATTTCCCGTTGGACGGGTATTCCCGTTTCAAAGCTCGTTGAGGGTGAGCGTGAAAAGCTTCTTAATCTCGATAAAATCCTCCACCGCCGAGTTATCGGTCAGGAGGAGGCCGTGTCCAAGGTTTGCGACGCTATACTTCGTTCACGCGCAGGCATACAGGACCCCAACCGTCCCATAGGCTCATTTATGTTCCTCGGCCCTACGGGTGTGGGTAAAACGGAGCTTGCAAAATCAATCGCGGAGTCACTTTTTGACGATGAGCGGAATATGATAAGAATAGATATGAGCGAATATATGGAGAAATTCTCCGTTTCCCGTCTTATAGGCGCGCCTCCCGGCTACGTTGGCTACGAGGAGGGCGGTCAGCTTACTGAGGCGGTTCGCAGACGTCCTTATTCCGTAGTTCTTTTTGATGAAATTGAAAAGGCTCATCCCGACGTTTTCAACCTTCTTTTACAGGTGCTTGATGACGGACGTGTCACGGATTCTCAGGGACGTACCGTTGATTTTAAGAACACGATCATAATTATGACGTCGAATTTAGGCTCTGATATTATTCTTGACGGCATTACGGAAAACGGAGATATAAGCGACAGCGCAAGAGACGGCGTTACAAAACTTTTAAAAGCCTCCTTCCGTCCCGAATTTTTGAACAGGCTTGACGAAATCGTATTCTATAAGCCTCTTACCAAGGAAAATATACGCTCGATCATCGACCTTCTTATAAGATCCCTTTCGGAGCGTCTTGCAAAAAAGCGTCTTTTCCTTAAAATTACGGATGAAGCCAAGGATTACGTAATTGACACGGCATACAATCCTATATACGGTGCAAGACCTCTTAAGAAATTCCTTCAATCCAATATAGAAACTCTTATTGCAAGAAAAATCATAAGCGAGGATATTGCTCCCGAAACGGAAATTACCGTGGATTATGACGGAGAAGTCCTTTGCGTAAAATAACAGCAGTAAATAATCGCCACCCCGTGGCGATTATTTACTGTTTTCACCATTTTCAATAATTATCAAAAGCCGTCAGATCAAAAGCCGTCAGATTAAATTTTTGTACAAAAATCAGAATAAAGGTTGACATAGTATATAAACTGTGATAAAATAATGAGTACTTTTTTATTAAGATAAAAGGAGAAACCGTTATGAAAAGAAAATTTCAAATGCTTGCTACGTTAGCATGCTTGCTTTTGACATTATTCAGCATTTTCGTTTTCTCCGCCTGCTCTTCCCCCTGCGAGCATGACTGGCAAGAAAAATCAGTCATTACTCCCGCCGGATGTACGCAAGACGGACAGAAACAGCTTGAATGCTCCAAGTGTCAGGAGACAAAAACCGAGAAAATTCCTTCCACGGGTCATAAAGGCGGCGAGGCTACCTGTACGGGCAAGGCAATTTGTGAAAATTGCGACACAGAGTACGGCGAATTAAACGCCGACAATCATTCAGGCTCGGCTACTTGGACAAAGACAGCCGACAAGCACACAAAGAAATACTCCTGCTGTAACGCAATTGTCGTTGCCGAGGAAAATCATCAGCTTACAAACGGCGTTTGCTCAAAATGTGAGTACGCTTGTCAGCATACAGGCGGTACCGCCACCTGTACGGATAAAGCGGTATGCGAAAAGTGTAATACCGAATACGGCGAAAAGAACGCTGCTAACCACACAGGCGAAGCAGAATGGACAAAGACAGCCGACAAGCACTCCTCCAAATACACCTGCTGTAATGCCGATGCGGTTGCAGAGGAGGAGCACGAATGGTCAAGCGGCTCATGTACCGAATGCAGCTACGTATGCGAGCATACAGGCGGCACGGCTACCTGTATTGAGAGCGCTACCTGTACATATTGTGGAAGCAGATACGGAAGCGTTAACGCGGCAAATCACGCATCAGCTCCCACTTGGGTAAAGACCGCAACGAAGCATACTAAAACCTATACCTGCTGCTCTACCGTTGCAGTACCCGAGGAAAACCACGAATGGGAAAACGGCGTTTGCTCCGAGTGTGAGTACGCATGTCAGCACACAGG
>JAZQLK010000189.1:0-2974 GCA_045542635.1 Eubacteriales bacterium | reverse complement strand
AGGGGCTTTACAGAGCTACAATAGAATACAGTATATACGGCAACGGAGGTTATGAACCTGATTATATAACCGATGTTATCGAATATCAATATACGTAATTTTTATTATTGAATTTAAATGGGAGGTAATACCAATGAACAGTTAGGTAATGAACAACGGTTAGGAAAATAATAAGAATTTAAAAAGGAGAAAAATTATGAAAAAATTCATAAGAACGTTTATTTCACTCATATTGGTGCTTGTGCTTTTCGTTCTTGCAATGCCAATTTACGCCTTGGAGGAAGTGACCGTTAAAGAGGTAGAAGACCTCCGTGAGGAAAACGTTAAGCATTTCGATATGGGTGACGGCACGTATAAAGCTGTAGTATATAGTGAGCCCGTTCATAGAAAAGACTCCGAGGGTAAATGGACTGATATAGATAATACTCTTTCCGAGGTTAAGGAAAACGGAATGACCAACTATGCTACCGCCGACGGAAGAGTGAAATTCTCCAAGAATTTAAATAACGGAAAAATATTTGAGCTTAAGGAAAACGGATATAAGATATCCTTCTCCTTGCTTGATAAAGATATAAAAGAAGCGAAAGCAGATATAGATAATCATAAGACTAAAAAGTCAACAAGCGTTCTTGACAGTAACGAGAAAAGATTTGAGAAATTAAAGAAAGTTGACAACCTTACAAAGGTAAGATATAATGATATTAAGAAGAATATAGATATTGAATATGAGATATATTCAAATAACATAAAGGAAAGCATAATAGTAAACGGTAAGCAGGATGCTTACGAATATACCTTTGAGCTTGAATTAAATAAGCTGATAGCAATACTTAATGATGACGGAAGCATAAGCTTGACCGATGAGGAAACGGGAGAAGAAAAATACGTAATGCCCTCCCCCTTTATGTTTGATGACAAGGGAGAGCTTTCAACGGACGTATATTATACCTTAATAGCTACGGGAAGATACAAGTATCAGCTTAAGGTAATAGCAAGCTCCGAGTGGATAAACGCGGAAGGCAGAGCTTTCCCCGTAACCATAGACCCCACAATCGAGGTAACCACATCCTACGGAGAAGCCTACGTTTCTTCAAGCAATCCTACTACAAACTATAAAAAGCCGAGTAACGGCAAGCTATACGTAAGCCCCACGCAAAGAACCTTTATGAAGTTTCAGTTACCAAATTTGAATTACGATGACCATATAGAAGATGCTACGTTGCATATATATTACTATAGTAATACATCAATGGGAACTGTGACGGTTGGAGCGTATGCAGTACCTTATTCTTGGAACGAAAATACTATTACTTGGAATAACAGTGTAGGCGCTCATCAAACGGAAGAAAATGCTACGGCTAATTCGGGTACGGAAGATTTATTTACGAATAACGGCGCAACGGAATCTAATCCTTCGATGGTACATATAGGCATAACCTCCGCTGTAAGAGGCTGGTATGCAGGTAAAGCAAATAACGGAATAGCCATAAGGCGTATATCCGGATCTAATGATACTATCATAATGAAGGGATACAACTCGGGAGAAAATTACAGAGCTATACTGGAGTTTACCTACCAAAAGAGGAGTGGTATTCTTGATGGAGCCTATTTCTTCAGGAATATAGAATATGACACATATATGCAGGCTCCTGCGCAAAGTGAGACGAATCAAGTCAAGCTTTATCCCTTTGACGGAGATATGAATCAAAGGTGGAGCTTTGAGTATTTGCATAACGGGTATTACAAGATAACTGCTAATGACGGCAGAGCTTTGACAGCGCCTGTAAATAATGGAGCAATTTTGAGCTTAACAACGTATAACGCTTCTTTGAACCAGATGTGGGGAGTGACCTATGACGTTAATGCGGAAGGATACCGTATATATCCGGCTTCAAATCATTCATCCTATTTTGCGGGACGCTCTAACGCGGTATCAACAGGCCGACCTGTCGAGCTTGCATCCTTGCAAACGGATAATAGGGAAGAGTGGATACTTTATGAATATGCCCCTAATCACAGTTTTGTAACGCAAGAAACGAATGTATGGTGTTGGATTGCCTGTGTATTAAATTTTGCGGATTGTTTTATAGATGTTGATTGTACTCAGTCGGAAATTGCTGAAGCTTGTCAAGGAGATCATACAACTATTTATTACACAGGAAATTCTATGGATATGACAAATGCGTTAAATTATATTTTCGGTAGTACAGATTTATATAAGATGATATTTCGTGCATCAGAAGAAAATTATGATCACGATAACCATAATGGAGACAGTCAGATCCCTGATAGAGTCATGCTCCCGTACAATGAAATTGAAGAAATCTTATCCGGAGATAACCCTTGTCCTATAATTTTGGGGATGGATGGTCATGTGGTGTTGGCATATGATTGTTACAGAGACCAATCGGGAGAGCTTTATCTCTTAATATATGATTCCATTCAAGGCGGACCAAATTACAAAACTGTTAAGCCTGATGATTTATTTGGAAGCAGGAATGGTGTGGATTTCTTTTTAACGTTATATTACTGGAATTCTTGAAGGGAGAAAACATAATATGAAAAAATTAATGTCAATTTTATTAGCGGTACTAATATTAGTATCGATATTTGCTTCCTGCAACGGTGATGACAGTACCACAACGGGGGATATCACAACAACGGAAGATGTTACGACTACCCCGACTCCTCCTGCGGAACCTATTTTGTCGAGTGAAGGATTGGCTTTACAAATGAATTCTGACGGTAAATCATATACCGTGGTTGGTATTGGCGAATGTAAGGATACGGTAATAAATATTCCCGATGAATATAATGATATTCCCGTTACCTCTATTGGTTTTGAAGCTTTTAGAGGAAATGAACAAATTACACACGTATATATTCCGAATAGTGTAACGTATATTGATACACAAGCATTTTTTTCCTGTTCATCTCTTACTACGGTAGTAATCCCCGATACTGTTACTTATAT
>JAZQLK010000188.1:0-2366 GCA_045542635.1 Eubacteriales bacterium | reverse complement strand
TACTCCACAGGAGTATGATATATTTTCGTAGGAGCGGAAATATTAAGGAAGGAGGAAAAAACGTATTATGAAAAAGTTAGTATTTTTGGTAATTGCTTTAGTTTTTGTCTTAACAGGATGCGGAAACAACTCTAATGTTACAACGTTGGATTCCGAAGGATTAAGCTCAGATACAAATTACAATAGTCATTATTTGAATTTAATTTATCAAAACGAGGAAGAACATCAAAGCGCGGATCCTGATCTTAATGATAAGAACGTTATTTCTAGTTTGCCGACTTATTACAACGATACAAATGCAAAGAAAAAAATAACGGTTAAGATAAACGGCGCTTACGAGGAATTGATATATTCGGAATCGTTGTATTATCAAGTTGGTAACGAAACACTTCATCTTTATCTTGTGAATGGAGAAAGCGGAAAAACAGTATTGATCGATGAGAATGAGAGGATTTGCTCACTATCGTACAACTTCGCCGTTATTGAAATTGATAAATTTTCAACTCCGGAGGAAGTGCTTGACGCATTAAAGGATGCATTGGATGAATACGTAGATTTATCACACTATGAATATACGGTAATGCCGAATGATAAATCTGAAGAGAATGACGGCTCCGGATTTGGAAGATATTATTTTGTGTTGTATAATAGTATAAATGGATATAGGACAGATTGGATGAAGGTATCGGTGAAGGACGACGGCAGAGTATCTGGATTTAACATTATAGATTTTAAGTATAGTATAAATTCTCTTACCGTAGACGAGCGATTGGAGAAGGAAATGTTAGAGCTGAAATTCAAGGATATGTTCACAACGGGAGAAACAGAATTTATATCATATTCGCTTGACGAAAGACATTCTCCCCAATTGGTTATTATAGATGATAAGCTGTGTATTGAATATTGCGGCTCGGCAAAGTACTTACACAAGGAAAGCGGATTTGAGTTAAATAGCTATTTAAAATACGTTTACGTACCCATAGAAATAATCGGAGAGATTGAGGATGGTAAATGATTTTATAAGACATATGAGGTAGGATACAAGGAACTATTTCTTATCTTCTGCAAAAATATTTAAAAAGGAGGAAAAACCATATTATGAAAAAACTACTTTTATCAACTTTAGCAATACTTTTATGCCTATCCGCCTTTGTGCTTATTGCCTGCAACGGGGATGACAGTACAACAACAGGCGATATTACAACCACGGCTCCTCCCGAAAACGTAGGATTCTCCTCCAAAACCAATATAAAAACAGATTGGTCGGGTAAGACACTTAATATCGCTTGCTCAACCTATTCTGCGCAGCCAAGCGCACCCTGGAGTGTTTTGGAGCTTTGCGTAGATTACGGCAAGGAATCGGGCTTTGGCACGAAAATTGATACTGCCGTTCTTGAAAGGCAGGAGTTTATTAAGGAAACCTATGGCGTTGACTTAAACTGGATAAACGCGACCCGTTACGGTATGCACGATGCTCTTGAAATAGCTATTTCATCAGGTAACGTATATTATGACCTTGCGTTACCTCGCGCTATGAGAGTACAGAGTATAGTTGCAGGCGGATACATATACGATTTAGCGAACAGAGAGTTCATAGATTTTGATAATTCCTATTATAGTCAAAATTCAGTGGATACGTATACCGCAAAGGGACACACCTTCTTTGTGGATGGAGATTTTTCCAACATTTCAGAGGAAACCGCAACGGTGCTTTACTTTAACAAAACCCTTCTTGGGGGAGAACAGGCAGCTAAGGATCTTTACCGGAAGGTAAGAGAAAACAAATGGACCTATGATGAGCTTGTATCCCTTGCAATCGCCGCTTATAAGGATGACGGTGACGGTATGCATGATGACAACGATACCTATGGATTGAAGATGTCATCAATTACTGACTACTATAGCTTCTTTGGAGTAAGACAGGCAGGAGTCAACAGTGAAACGGGAGAATGGATGATTGCGTTTAAAAATCCCAAAATAAATGACGTAATATCCATTATATTGACTTCGTTCAATGCTAACTGGACGTGGCATCAATTAACGTATAGTCCAATAGAAAAGGAAGCGCTTCTGGGTAACCGCTTATTGTTCTTAAGTGACTTTATGCAATATGCAGAATCGTATACGGTTAACGGTAACGTAGGAGTTATTCCGTTCCCAATGCTTAATGAGGAGCAGGGAAGGTACTGCGTTCCTTGCGTAAATTCTACGATAGTTCTTATGTGTATACCCAAGAATACACAGGACAGAGCTATGTCGGAATATTTCCTTGACGTTCTTGCCTGGACGGGTAAAGAGTATACAGTGAAAGCTTACCTTGATACTAAATCAGAGTATGTTTCCGACGAGGATATGGAAATGCTCAC
>JAZQLK010000187.1:0-3445 GCA_045542635.1 Eubacteriales bacterium | reverse complement strand
CCCGCAGACCTTCGCCGCCGCACCTATGAGACCTTGGCTCTCTACATGGCTTGCGGTCTCGATCCCGAAAAAAACACCCTTTACGTTCAGTCCCACGTCAAGGAGCACGCAGAGCTTGCATGGATCCTTAACTGCTTCACCGGCTTTGGCGAGCTTTCGAGAATGACTCAGTTCAAGGACAAGAGCGCGCGCCACGCCGACAACGTAAACGCCGGACTTTTCACCTATCCTGCTCTCATGGCGGCTGATATCCTTCTTTATCAGACGGAGCTTGTTCCCGTTGGACAGGACCAGAAGCAGCATCTTGAGCTGGCTCGTGATATCGCTAACCGCTTTAACCAGATCTACGGAGATACCTTCGTAGTTCCCGAGGGATATATCGCCAAGGGCGGAGCTAAAATTATGTCCCTTCAGGAGCCCACAAAGAAGATGAGCAAATCCGACGCTAACGAAAACGCGGTTGTAAGAATCCTTGACAGTAAGGACGATATTATAAGAAAGTTCAAGCGCGCAGTTACCGACTCGGGTAACGAAATCATTGTCGGAGAGGGCAAGGAGGGTATTACAAACCTTCTTAACATCTATACCTGCTTTACCGATAAGACCATCGAGGAGGCTCAGCGTGAGTTCGCGGGTATGGGCTACGGCGACTTTAAGCTTGCGGTAGGCGAGGTTTGCGCAGACAGTCTTAAGCCCGTAAGAGACGAATTTGCACGTCTTATGGCAGATAAAGCATATCTTGAGCAGGTTATGGCGCAGGGCGCAGAGGATGCGTACAGAAACGCTCGCCGTACAATGTCCAAGGTAAGAAGAAAGCTCGGCTTTACAGAACTTAAAAGATAATTATAAACACAAAAAACGGAGGTCATGAATCCCCGTTTTTTGTTTTATAGGGTGAAGGGCATAAAAAGCATTGAAAATAAAAAATTGAAAAAGTGTTGACAAATCATTATTTATTGTGATAGATTATAAATAGATAAATCTATTTCAAAACGGTATAAAGGAAAAAACTATGAAAAATGTAGTCATTAGTGCTGACGGGGATAGAAAAGTATATTCTGTACCTGATGATGTGGCAGATAATTTAGAAAAATACTGTATGGAGTTTTGCGACAAATGGATATGGAACAGTCCTCAAGCCAAGAAATACAGAATTGACGGTGGTGTATGCTATAATGAAGATGATTTTATTGAATATTTAAATACATACATTTTTCCTGATGAAAAATCTGTGCTTGTAGAAAATCTTGGATGGATTGACTTTGATTCAAAGCTTCCCATGCCTTACAGCAACTGTCCAAGCTTTAATTTTTAGTTTAAGCAGTAAATTTATAAAATATAAATAATCCCCGACAGACCTAGTCTGTCGGGGATTATCGTTTTAAATTTATCCTAAAGAAATCTTTTTTGCCGCGATATCGGCAATTACTTCAACGAGAAATTCGTGTTCTTTTTCCAATACTCTTTCCGCTAATATTTGGGGAGTATCATTTTCAAACACTGGGACTGTTGTCTGAGCGACAATTTCTCCACTATCATATTCTGTATTTACGCGGTGTATGGTCACACCCGTTTCTTTCTCTTTTGCAAGTATTACTGCGGTATGTACATTCATTCCGTACATACCTTTTCCACCGTATTTTGGAAGAAGAGCAGGGTGTATATTAAAAATTCTGTTGTTGTATTTTTCAAGTACAGATGTATGCAACATCCTCATATAACCTGCCAAAAATATCATATTGATTTGATAAGATGACAATACATCAAGTATTTCTTTTGCCAACACTTCTTCACTTCCAAATTTTTTAGCGCTTAGATGATAACAGGGAATATGTTCATTCTCAGCCCTTTTTAAAGCGGTGGAATCACCGTTGTTACTGATAACGACAGCCACCTTTGCATCTATTTTGTTATTTTTACATCCATCTATAATTGCTTGCAAATCACTACCGCCATGAGAAGCGAAAACAGCTATATTCATTATATTTTTCTCCATTTATATTTGAAGTTGTTTGGGATATGTATTATTTGTTAGCTCCGTGTTCTTTTAACCAACGAAGCTGCTCCATAGTCGCTTCATAGGCTCCCTCTTCGAGGGGGCTCCCACGTAGTGGGTGGAGGAGTCACTCCGTAGCACCGTGTTCTTTTAACCAACGAAGCTGCTCCATTGTTGCGTCGGAGATAAGTCCCTCCTGGTAAGGCGCTACGTTGTAGGCGAAAACTCCGCCGCCCGCCTTAACCTTGCTTATGTAATCAAGAACCTTTTCATTGGAGTGAACGGGAGCCGGAGTTCCCGGCTTTTCGTGTACCCAAAAATCGTCCATCCAGCAAAGACCGAACCACTGTGTGCCGCCCTCTCCCGAGAAGCGTCCGCTTGGTAAGAATGAAAGATCGTTTTCCTCACCTGCCTGGAAGTCGGAAATACCACGTCCCCATTCGGAGCCCCATGGCTCAACCCCCTTGAAATTGAAGGCAACGATGGAGTCGGGATTGCCCGCTCTTAAAGCCTCGGCATAACGCCTGTAATCGTATCTTGTGCCTCTGCCCTTACAGATAGGAGGCTCGTAGCAGCAGTCTATCCACCAGCCGTGAATACGCTTGCCGTATTTTTTGGAAATAGCCGTAGTGAGCTTGTAGCAAATTTCCGCGTGATATTTTTCATCCTCCCAAAATTTGGTTACGTCCATATAGTTAGGAGTGGTAGAGCCCTCTCCGTTAAAGTAGAACATAAGCCTTATACCGTGGGGCTCAAGCCTGTCGGCAAGCTCGGAAATCAAGTCACGCTCGCTTGTAAGACCGGGCATAATCTCGTCAAGCTCGGGCAAGGAGAAGGGCACGTTCATATCCGCATGGGTAATGGTGAAAAACAAAAATTTCGCTCCGCTTTCAATTACCTGCTCCGCAAATTTATCCACCTGAAAATCTCTTATTGCATCTGCGTGAGTCTTTTTCTCTCCCTCTTTAGGTAAAGAATGGGTAGTCCAATGGGCAAAAAGCCCGAATTTCGCTTCGTAAAACCAATCTGTTCTGTTACTCATAAATTATCCTTTCACGTAGTTACATAAGATTTATAAAATTTGTGTCTATGTTATTATTCAGCAGTGAATATAGCTCTGCAATATAACCGGAGCTGTCATCTGAAATGTATTTTTCAAGAACATTGATAACAGTTTGTTTATAGCTTATATCTATTCTAAATCCCTTGGAAATTCTTTTTAGCATTCCTTTGTAAAAGGGAATTATAATTTTAAGCTCATAGTATGGTGATAAATTTTTATTCAAGCTATTCATAAGAGTTATAGCCTTTTCTTTATCTAATGAATTAACAGGTGCAGAAGATTTTTTCTTTATTTTCCCTTTGATAAACGCAACTACAAACACGCCTAAAAACAATAGTATATTATATCCTAAAAATAAGCATAAAGCTATTATTTGCAATTTACCA
>JAZQLK010000186.1:0-2156 GCA_045542635.1 Eubacteriales bacterium | reverse complement strand
CCCTTCAAGGGATTCGGCAAGGGCGTCAACGACACCGTTTACCGTATAGATATATTTGGAGATTTCGATTCCCTTGTGGCGCATAGCCCTTACCACTCCGTAAATTTCGGGTACGTCAAGTCCCGCGGAGCGAAGCAGCTCACCCTCGGAGAATACCTCCTTGCAGCTACCCTGTAAAATAAGCTTGCCCTTTGCAAGAACGAAAAGCTCATCGCAGTATTTCGCCATATCCTCCATACTGTGGCTGACTATTACCACCGCAGTACCGCTTTCCTTCTGATATTTACATATACCTCCGAGAATTTCCCTTCTGCCTCTGGGGTCAAGTCCCGCCGCCGGCTCGTCAAGAACCAGAACCGAGGGACGCATAGCCATAATGCCTGCAAGAGCGACTCTTCTCTTTTGTCCGCCCGACAGATCAAATGGAGATTTTGACATTATTTCCTCGTCAATACCGCAGAACCTTGCGGCAATTGCGACTCTATCCTTAATTTCCTCCTCGGAAAGTCCCATATTCTTCGGCCCGTATGCAATGTCGTCCCACACGGTATCCGCAAAAAGCTGATACTCGGGGTATTGCATTACCATCCCCACCTTGAAACGGATCTTGCTGATTTCCTTGGGCTTTTCCCAGATATCGACACCGTCAACGAGAATAGCGCCGCTGTCCGGTCTTGTTATACCGTTGAACATCTGAATAAGAGTGGATTTGCCCGACCCTGTGTGTCCTATTATACCCGTAACGCAGTTTTCTCTGATAGAAAGAGAAACGTTCTCAAGGGCGTGGACCTCATATGGGGTCTTCTTGCCGTATATGAAATTAACGTTCTTTACATCAATTACCGACATCTTCCGCCTTCAGCTCCTTTAATTTGTCTGCCACAAGGGTAGCGCAGGTATCAAAATCATACACTCCCAAGGGGATTTCCCATCCGAATTTCTTATTAAGCTTAAAAATAAGCTCCGTTGACTGAGGCACCTCAAGGCCTGCATCCCACAATCTTTCAACCTGGCAGAACACATCCTTCGGATCACCATCAACGTATATTTCACCGTTTTTCATAACTATTACGCGGTCAGCAAGAACCGCCTCGTTCATATAGTGGGTAATAAGAATAACCGTAATTCCCTCGTCATTAAGACGACGGATCGTATTCATTACCTCCTTGCGTCCCATAGGATCAAGCATAGCGGTGGACTCATCGAAGATAATGCATTTGGGCTTCATAGCGATAACGCCCGCTATGGCAACTCTCTGCTTCTGTCCTCCCGAAAGCTTGTGAGGCGCGTGCCTTGCATATTCTCTCATACCTACAATATCAAGAGCCTCGTCAACTCTTTTACGTATTTCGGAAGAGGGCACGCCAAGGTTTTCCGGTCCGAATGCCACATCCTCCTCAACCACAGTAGCAACTATCTGGTTGTCGGGATTTTGGAATACCATACCGATCTTTTTGCGTACGTCAAAGATATCCTCGTCGGTAATTTCCTTACCCGTTATCCTTTTTCCCTCAACGTAGATATCTCCCGAGTTGGGGGTGAGTATCAAATTCATAAGCTTTGCCGTGGTGGATTTACCCGAGCCGTTATGACCGAGTATAGCCACAAACTCTCCCTCCTTGATCTCAAGGGACAGATTATTTACGGCAAACATACCGGGCTCGGCATCCTTGCCCTCGTATGCGTATGAAACGTTTTCCAATTTAATAAGAGCTTCCATATTACTCCTCAATTTCCTTAACCCATCTTGCGCTTGCTCCGCAGGGTAAATATCCTCCGCTTTCTGTAACGGGAAGGGCAAGCTCTGCGGTTTCCGCTCTTCCTCCGTGCTTCTTCACGATCTCAATATTAAGCACGTATCCCATTGTAAGGGCGCTCAGACCCGTGGTATAAGAGTTTATAAGCATAAAGAGGGGATTATCGGAAAGCACCTTCTCGCAAAGCGAAACAAAATCGCATACAGCATCCTCAAGCTTCCACACCTCTCCGCCGGGACCTCTTCCATAGGAGGGAGGGTCCATTATAATGGCGTGGTACTTATTTCCTCTTCTTATTTCTCTTTCAACAAACTTGCGGCAATCATCCACAATATATCTGACGGGGGCGTCGGCAAGACCGCTTAAAGCAAGATTTTCCTTGGCACAAGCAACCATACC
>JAZQLK010000185.1:0-9972 GCA_045542635.1 Eubacteriales bacterium | reverse complement strand
CATCACCAAACTCCCGTGCCAACTCTTCTGTTGTCATGATGGTATCTTCCACTACATCATGCAAAAGACCTGCCACGATCGTTTCTTTGTCCAGTTCCAACTCTGCAAGAATAATGGAAACGTGCAACGGATGAATAATATAAGGCTCACCGGATTTACGCACCTGCTCTTTGTGTGCTTCTGCCGCTAACTGGTATGCTTTCTCAATCAATGAAATATCTGCTGAAGGATGATATTTTTTTACACGCAAAATCAGATCATCGTACAATTCCTCCGGAGTCAAATGCTCCTTGAGCGCCTTGATACGACCATCATCAATCACCACACCTATATTTTTAAATTCATCCTGTATCGCCTTTTGCTTATCCATAGTTGTGCCTGCCCTCATATTTATGTCGCAAAATATTACATACTTGGTAAAATTATAGACTCAAAATTAAAACAAGTCAATTCTGAAACTGACTATTATACAACACTGAGTAAAATCCATTCTGTTTTAACAAGGTATTGTGGTTTCCCTGCTCTATTACTTTTCCATCCTTCATCACCAGAATGACATCCGCATTCTGAATAGTGGATAATCGATGGGCTACAATAAAGCTGGTTCTGCCCTGCATTAATTTCGCAAAAGCATTTTGGATTTTCAACTCCGTTCTGGTATCAATGGAAGATGTTGCTTCATCTAAAATCAGCATCGGAGGTAATGCCAGCATAATGCGGGCAATGCATAAAAGCTGCTTCTGTCCCTGGGAAAGGATAGAGCCGTTTTCCGTAAGAACAGTATCATATCCCTTTGGTAAACGCTTTATGAAGCTATGGGCGTGAGACGCCTTTGATGCCCTTATAATTTCCTCATCCGTTGCGTCGGGCATGCCAATAGCGATATTTTCTCTTACGGTGCCGTTTCTTATCCAAGTATCCTGTAAAACCATACCGTAATTTGAACGTAGAGAATTTCTTGTAATATCCCGTATATCGTGACCGTCAACGGAAATGGATCCCTCCTTAACGTCGTAGAATCTCATAAGAAGGTTAATAAACGTGGTTTTACCGCAGCCCGTAGGACCGACAATGGCTATTCTTTGTCCTTTTTTTACGTTTAAGTTGAAGTCCTCAATAAGCCTTTGCTCGTCGGTGTAGGAGAAGCTTACGTCGTTTATTTCAATATCACCCTCGGCGCTTTCTAGAACGAATGCCTCCGCGCTATCCGGAATCTCGCTTTCCTCGTTTATAAATTCAAATACTCGCGAAGCGCAGGCAAGAGCGTTTTGAAGCTCGCTGATAATACCTGAAATTTCGTTAAAGGGCTTTGCGTACTGAGTTGAATAGCTTAAGATACAGGATAATGCGCCTACTGTCAAGGCACCCTCTGTACCCATACCGTTAATAACTATAAAGGCTCCGACTAAGGCGGCGGCGGTATATACGAGGGAGTTTATAAATCTTGTGGTGGGATTTACAAGGGATGAGAAGAATATAGCCTTTACAGAGCATTTTTCGAGTCTGTCGTTGATCTCGTCGAACTCCTCCAAGGATTCATCCTCGTGGGCAAACGCCTTTACAACCTTCTGATTTGATATGACCTCGTCTATAATAGCCGTTTGCTCGGCTCTCGTTTTTGATTGCGTATGGAACATTTTATAGGTGTTCTTTGCGATAAAGCTTGCGATAAACAAAGAAATAGGGGTAAGAACAACGACAACCACGGTAATTTTTACGCTGATGGTAAGCATAAATGCAAGGGTGCCAAGAAGAGTAATAACGCCTGTAAACAACTGTGTAAAGCCCATTAATAGACCGTCTGCAAATTGGTCTACGTCATTGATAACCTTATTTACCACCTCACCGTATGGGTGGGAGTCAACGTATTTCAAGGGGAGTGTTTCTATTTTTTCAAATGCCTCGTCTCGTACCTTCTTTATGATGTTATACGTGATAATATTGTTCAGATTATTGATTATCCACTGTAATACGCCTATTATGAGAGCAATAACTCCCACGTTTACAAGCATTTCCGAAATTATATCGAGTGCAACGTTGTTTTTACCTACGATCAAGTCGATGGCGTTACCTATAACGATGGGAATGTAGAGAGTAAGGGCTACGGATACTGTGGAAAAAATAATTGATAAAGCAAGTAGAAGCTTATACTTTCCAACGTACCGAAGAACCTCTTTTATAGTGGACCTCTTCGTTTTTTGCTTTTTTTTCATTATACACCCTCCTTTCTGAACTGGGAGTTGTATATTTCGGAGTAAACCACGCAGGAGTCAAGAAGCTCCTTGTGTGTGCCCATACCGACAATTTTGCCGTCATCAAGAACAACGATTAGGTCGGCGTGCATAATTGACGCAGTTCTTTGAGAAACGATAAATACAGTAGGCTTGTGCTCGATTTTTGCAATGGATGAGCGAAGAGCCGCATCGGTAGAGTAGTCAAGGGCAGAGGCGCTATCGTCAAGGATAAGTATTTCGGGCTTCTTTACAAGAGCTCGCGCTATGGTAAATCTTTGTCTCTGACCGCCGGAAAGGTTCTTTCCGCCCTCCTCGATGTAGGAATCAAGTCCGTCGGGCTTTGATTCTAAAACGTCGGTGGCTTGAGCCTGTTCAATAGCCTTTAAAATTTCGCTGTCATCTGCGTTTTTGTTACCCCATTTCATATTATCTCTGATAGTTCCGCGGAACAAAACCGCTTTTTGAGGTACAATACCGATTTTTTCTCTTAAATAATCAAGAGGATATTTCTTTACGTTTATGCCGTTTACGCAGACGTTGCCATCAGCTACGTCATAAAATCTGCCTATAAGATTGACAAGAGAGGTTTTTCCCGAGCCCGTACCTCCGATAATACCTACGGTCTGTCCCTTTTTTACCTTAAAATTGATGTTTTCAAGGGAGGGTTCCTGTGACGTAGCGTAGGTTAGGGTCGCGTTGTTGAATTCAACGGAATATTCGGATTCAACGGGTGCAGGCATTGTATCGGGAGCGGTAATTGAGGTGGTTATTTCGAAAATAGATTGAACTCTGTTACCGCAGGCAACCGCCTTTGTCATGGTGATTATAAGATTTGCAAGCTTGATAAGCTCAACCAGTATCTGTGACATATAGTTGTAAAGCGCGATAACCTGACCCTGGGTGAGATTACCGAGATTTACCTGTATTGCGCCCTTCCAGATAAGCACGGAAATTGCGATGTTGAGTATAGCGTAGGTCATAGGATTCATAAGAGCGGAAATTTTACCTACGAATTTCTGAGCAGCATTAAGCTCCGACGTCGCGCGCTTGTATTTTGCTTCTTCGGTTCTTTCCTGACCGAAGGCACGTATAACTCTGACACCCTGTAAATTCTCACGGGTGGCGCCGAGAACCTTATCAAGCTTACTCTGTACCTTCTTATAAAGAGGAATAGTAAGGCACATAATACCGAATACTACAACGGATAAAACGGGAATGGCAACCGTAAATACAAGGGCGGATTTAACGTCTACGGTAAACGCCATAATCATAGCGCCGAAAACGATAAGCGGAGAACGGAGGAACAGACGGAGCGTAAGATTAACACCGTTCTGTACTTGGTTCATATCGCTTGTCATTCTCGTGATAAGAGTAGACGTACCGAGAGTATCGATTTCCGTGTATGAAAGAGATTGAATATGCTTGAAAAGGGCGTGCTTAGTCTTTGTGGCAAAGCCGACAGATGCTTTTGCGGCGTAATATTGAGCCACGAGAGCGCAGCCGAGACCCACAAAGCCGAGAATAGCCATTATTATGCACATCTTGACAACGTATGGCTTGTCCCCGTTGGCAATACCGATGTCAACTATATTTGCCACAAGGAGAGGAACAAGCAGCTCAAAGCAGGCTTCGAAAAGCTTGAAAAGAGGGCTTATTATACTTTCCTTGACGTACCCCTTCATATAAATTAATAATTTTTTCAAAATTATACCTCCAAAAAAGGTGTTTTACATATTCTATCATAAAATCGAATTTTAAGCAAGATATTATGACAAAAAATCGACTTACGCAGTAATTTATTGAATAAACAAAAATTGTGTGTTAAAATATTTTAAGAAAATTATTCTGAAAAATCAAACCTTTTTACTGTTTTGCGGTACTGTATATCGAAACCGAAAGCGCTGACGGAATCAAAGGAGTGAAACTAATGTATAGATTTAAGGGTAAGGAAGAGGAGCTTGAAGCCTTGATAAACAGGTACAAGGGTATTGTATACGGAACGGCTTACGCATATCTTCAGTATAATTATGAGGTAGACGACGTTGTTCAGGAAACCTTTATTCAGCTATATTTCAATTATGAAAAAATAAGGGATAAGGAGAAGATAGGCTCCTGGCTTTGCGGGGTTGCAAGAAATATCTCGTTAAAAAAGCTTCGCAATACAAGGTTCAATCTACCCCTTGAGGATAATGAATATATGCTTGGAAAAAATCTTGACGATGAGCTTTGCGAAAGAGAAGCTAACAAAGAGCTGTATAAGGCTATAAGCAGACTGTCAAAGCCCATTGCCGAGACCGTAACCTTATTCTACCTTGCCGAAAAATCTGTAAATGAAATTTCATCCTTACTTTCTATTCCGGAGGGAACGGTAAAGAGCCGTCTTTACGAGGGCAGAAAAAAGCTTAAGGAGGATTTGATTTATATGATGGAAAAGAAGAATGACGCTATAAAGAGCGCGGACGTTTATAAGAATATCAAGGAATATATTTCCGATGCGAAGAAGGCGGTAAATGTGGGAAACCATTCTGCGGCTATGCTTCAGCTTGATAATGCAGTTAAGAAAATCGAGGGCTTTGAGAAGGAATATAAGCTTCTTGCGGAAATATACCGTTTGAGAGCGATTGCTCAAATGGATGTGGAAAAAGCAATAAGTGACGGAGAAAAGAGCGTGGCATACGCAAAATTGTCTAATGACAAAAGGCTTCTTGCAGAGTGTATGCTTTCTCATAGCTTCGATTTTCGTGATGAAGAAAAGCAGCTTAATATATTGAGTGAGGTTTATGAAACCGCCAAGTCCATTGGATATTTGGATATCTGTGCCGAAAGCGCGTATTGGATAGCTACTAAGAAAATCGGAAGACTATCTTATACCGAAGCCAAGGAGTGGCTTAATATAGCAATAAATGACTATAACGAAATAGAAAACCTTACTGGCGTAAATTGTTGTGTCGGCGATACGGTGAGAATTCGTGCGTTAGCATCGGCAGCTCTTGATTCTATGGATATGCTTGAACGGATCGGACGATTGAACGGTGAATATTCCACTCTTAATACATTTAGCCTGATTTTAAAGAATGAGAATGACGGTATAATGTCTCAGGCGAATTACGGATGGGATATCCCCGGTAAACAGGAGAGAATTAAAAGCGCTCACAGATTCTTTGGATGCTTTGAATGCGAGCAGGTAATATACAACGACGAGCTTATAGAAAATGGATATCTTGATTACGAATATTATCTTGTTAACGGAGTCCTTGTAAACAGAAGATACGATATAGTGTCAAGAAACGAAACGGTTATAACCGAAGCAGGTGAGCTTAAGGATTGCTTGCATATCAAAATCGTAGAGAGTATACCAAGCTATGACGAAAGCCTGCAAGAGCACAGGGACGCTTTCCAGTGTCTTGAGGTAATAGAACATTGGTACTGTCCTTACGTCGGTCTTGTAAAGTCAAAACACGTTTTCGTAAATGATGATAGTTGCGCTCCGTATACAAGAGAGCTTAAGAGGTACTGTGTTTCCGAGAAATTTGAGAAGGGATGTAAATATTTCCCCATATCGGTAGGAGATACCTGGGAATATAACGTCTTTGATGAAAACGGAGCAGATTATGCTGAAATTTACGGCTACAGAGATTGCTATAAAGTAGATACGGTTACCGATGAGTATACCTATATTTCAAATAGCGGATTTACTTACAGAAAATAAAATAAAAATCATCCGACAATGCAGTCGGATGATTTTTATTTTAATCTAAATTCATTAAAATAGGCAATATAACGGGTTTGCGTTTGGTTTCCTGGTATATAAATTTTGAAATGGAGGATTTCATAATTCCCTTAAGCTCATTCCATTCGCGAATGCCCTTGTTAAGGGCTTCTATAAGGGATGATGACGCGACAGATTTTGCTTTATTCATAAGCTCCTCGCTTTCTCTTACGTATACGAAGCCGCGAGAAATAATTTCGGGTCCCGACATAAGCATTCCCATATCCATCGAAATTGTTGCAACGGCAATTATGAGTCCGTTTTCCGCAAGATTCTTTCTGTCGCGGAGAACTATATTACCAACGTCGCCGATTCCCGAGCCGTCGATAAGCACCTTGCCCGAGGGAACAACTCCGTTGAATCTTGCGCCGTTTTCATCAATTTCTATTATTCTTCCAATATCGGAAACGAAAATATTTTCGGGTATCATACCCATCTCCTCCGCAAGCTCCTTATGTCTTATAAGGTGGCGGAATTCACCGTGTACGGGCATAAAGTATTTTGGCTTTGTAAGAGCGTGCATAAGCTTAAGCTCCTCCTGACAGGCGTGACCGGAAACGTGGACCTCAACAGTTGAATCGTGATATACGTTTACGCCTCGGCGGTACATCTCGTTTACTATTTTGCCGACAAGAGGCTCGTTACCGGGGATTGCGCTGGAGCTTAATACTACAAGATCCTTATCCGTAAGCACAACTCTGTCGTGCTCGGAAAACGCCATTCTGTAAAGAGCAGACATAGGCTCTCCCTGGCTTCCTGTGGTTACTATGGTAAGCTTTTCGGGAGGGTATTTTTTAATTTCGTCTATATCGATTATGATGCCCTGGGGAACGTTCATATAGCCAAGTCTTACGGCTGCGTTAATAACGTTAAGCATACTGCGTCCCGTAAGGGCGACCTTTCTTCCGTGACGTACGCTTGAGTTAATAATCTGCTGAACTCTATGTACGTTGGATGAGAACGTGGCTATTATTATACGTTTGTCCTTGGCTGATGAGAAAATCTTTTCAAGAGATACTCCGACCTTGCTCTCTGAGGGGGTGTATCCGGGTCGCTCAACGTTTGTGGATTCGCACAGAAGCATAGTGATTCCCTCGTTACCAAGCTGGCCAATTCTTGTTATATCCATCATTTCGCTTTCAATTGGATTTGTGTCCAGCTTAAAGTCGCCTGTGTGGAAAATAACGCCCTGAGGAGTTGTGATTGCAAGAGCGCAGGCATCGGCAATGGAGTGATTTACTCTTACAAATTCGATTTTGAATTTTCCAAGCGTAACGGTATCTCCTGCGGAAACCGTGTTGAGCTTCGCGCTCTGGAGAAGCTTATGCTCGGCAAGCTTGTTTTCGAGAATACCTAGAGAAAGCTTGGTTCCGTAAACGGGAACATTCATTGATTTGAGTAGGTAGGGTAGTGAGCCTATGTGGTCCTCGTGTCCGTGGGTAATGAGGACGCCTTTTACCTTCTCCACGTTATTTTGCAAGTATGTGAAATCGGGTATAACGAGATCAACTCCCAGCATATCGTCATCGGGAAATCCGATACCGCAGTCTATAACGATTATATCGTTCTCGCATTCAATACAGGTGATGTTTTTACCTATTTCGTTAAGACCGCCGAGAGAGAATATCCTTACCTTTGGATTTGCCTTTTTGGGAGCGGCTGCTTTTTTGCTTTTTCTCTGATAGGATTTTTTTGCGGGCTTTTCTGTAATTGCCGAAGATGAACGGGATGAAAGAAATGCGTCTGTTGCGTCTATTACGGGAGCATTTACGGTTTTATTCTCCTTTTTTGGCACTTTTTTCGTAGCCTTAGTCTCGGTTGACTTTTGTTTCTTAGTAGTCTTTAATTGCTTTTTCGCATCAGTATCAGCTTTAGTCTTAGGCTGTAATTTACCGGTTTCCTGCTTTTTTGCCATAATTATCCTTTCTGCGTTTTTACGCGTGACAAAAGACCGTCATATGACGGATGAACGGTGAGTCTGTATGCGTATAACGGCCCCGCATAGAGAATATCACCGCAAAAATTAAACGATTATTGTAACTTGATTATAACATAAAATACGCCAACCGTCAAGTATCAAAGGAATAAAAGGTACACGCAAAGAAAAACGGATGAGCCGATAATAGCTCCGGAAATAAACCATAAAATATTTTTTATGCTTTTTCTTGCCTTTTTGTACGTTCCCTGCGATTTTGAATACCTGTTTATAATTGACGTAGCCTCGCTTATTATATCCTTTTCGCACACCGCATCCGAGTATCCGTTTCTTAAGACAAGATACGCTTCCTCGAAAACGGGATTTTTAGTATCCTTTATCTGAATTATTCTTTTCTGACATCCCTTTATCATATTATTCTCCGCAATTCATTTTACTGATTGTAGACCTTTTACAGCGAGATTATTCAAAAAAACATTCTGCAAATCCCACAGGCTAAAACGATACTTAACAGAGAGGAGAGAAGAGCGACGGGAAGGGCGTGCCCGGTTTTCTTTATTCCTGTTGTGGAGAAATATATACCTATTACGTAGATGGCAGTATCGGATGACGCCATTATTACCGATGCGCATATTGCCTCAAAAGAATCTATTCCGCATCTTTCTATGATTCCTTCAAAGGCGGCGACTGATGCTCCCGACGACAGAGGCCGTGTGATAATCAACGTAAGAAGCTCAACGGGAATTTTGAAAAAATCAAATAACGGTCCAAGCAAAAGCTCCAAAATCCCGATAGCGCCGCTGCCCGTAAGCATACTTATGCCGATAATGAGTAGGCAAAGATTAGGTAAAATATCAAATGATGCCTTTATGCCATCCTTGGCGCCGCGTACGAATACGGAGAGATAATCCCTTTTTCGGCTCAGCAGTATTGTGGCAAAAAGTGAAATTATGACAGGTAAAACTAAGGATGAAATGTATGCAAGCTTATTCATTTTTTATACCGAGCAGTCTTGACAGTAAAATGCCGAAAATCATACACGTCCCCGAGCAGATCCATACGGGAGCTATAATTTCATATGTGATTTTTGCGTCGTATGCGCTTCTTAATGCAAGGACGGTTGTCGGAACCAGGTTAAAGCAAGCGCACCCCATTACGCATAGGGTTATCATATCATTTGTGGCTTTGTTACCGGTATTCGATTTATTCATTTCCTCAATTGCCCGTATACCTAAAGGGGTCGCGGCGTTTGAAATTCCAAGAAGGTTAGCGCTTACGCAGGCGGTTATTTCCTCAGTAGCTATGTTTTCTTTAAAGGATCTCGGAAATATTTTCTTAAGAACGGGGCGTAAAATTTTTGACAGCTTGCCGATAATTCCGCTTTCCTTAAGCACGCTCATAATACCGCTCCACAGTACCATCATACCCATAATTGATAAAGTAACGCTTACGCTTTTTGATGCGCCGTCAATTATGGCCTTGCATAGCTTTTCCGTATTACCCGTAAAAATCGAAACGGTAAAGGAGAATATTGCAAGAAAAGAAAAGATTTTTCCTATCATTTGTATTCGCTCCCATATGTAGAACTAATTTCAAAATATGTAAAAAAATGTAAATTTTTGTTGACACTGTTTTTTAGATGTGTTAAAATAAAATAAAAAACGAAGGAGAAAGGGTATGCATTCAACAGGAATTACAAGAAAGCTTGACGAGCTTGGAAGAATCGTTCTTCCTATGGAAATCCGCAATAAGTTCAATATCAACCCAAAGGATGCTTTGGAGATATTTGTGGATGGCGATAAAATCGTGCTTAAAAAGTATGAGCCTTGCTGCATTTTCTGCGGAAACACTGCGGATAACGTTCTCTATATGGAGAAAAGAGTATGCAAGGATTGCATAGGTAAGCTTCATAACTCATAAAAAATATATTCGTAAAAATTTTACTTATCACAAACGGAGAATAAACTATGGAAAAAATTTTAAAATATGGCAAGAGCGCCAAGGTCTTTGAGGAGGCTTTGCCCCTCGGTAAC
>JAZQLK010000184.1:0-2283 GCA_045542635.1 Eubacteriales bacterium | reverse complement strand
TCCTTTAAGGATAAGAACGGAAACGAGGTTCCCTTTGGCGCATACGGAGTAAGTCTTATTGATTCCGTTGATATATCGGGTGCAATAGCGGAGCTTAAGGAATGTAAATTCCATATTGCCTGCGATGTAACAAATCCCTTGTGCGGAAAAAACGGATGCTCCCACGTTTACTCACGTCAGAAGGGCGCAGACGATGAAATGATTGAAAAAATGGATACGTATCTTGAAAATTATGCCAATATTACAGAAAAAGCCCTTAATATCTCTACCAAAAATGCGGAGGGCGCAGGGGCTGCGGGCGGTCTTGGCTTTGCCTTTATCTCCTATCTTAACGCATCTCTTGAAAAGGGAATTTCCTTGATTATGGAGAAAACGGGGCTCGAAGAAAAAATCAAGAATGCCGATATGGTCGTAACCGGCGAAGGCAGACTTGACGGTCAGACGGCTATGGGCAAGGCTCCCATAGGGGTTGCGTCAATCGCTCTTAAATACCACATCCCCACGATTGCCTTTTCGGGAGCTGTTACGGATGACGCAAGAGCGTGCAACGAAAAGGGAATTACCGCATTCTTCCCCATTTTAAGGGAGATATGTACTCTTGACAAGGCGTTAAGCACGGATTACGCAAGAAAAAATATGACAGATACTGCGGAGCAGGTATTCAGATTGCTCCAAATAAACCCGAGGGAGTGTAGATAAAATGAAAAAATTTATCCTACTTTTATTACTTATATTCTCCTCCGCCCTCATAATCTCCTGTGGCGACGGTAACGACGAAACAAGCACCTTTGATTTCGACACCACCGTGGAGGTTGTGGAAAAGACCGTATCAGTAACCTACGAGGCTACGGAGGGCGGAACCATCATCGGAGAAAAGAACCAGAGCGCTACCATAACCAAGCCCTCCTATTTCTTCAAGGAGGTAACGGCGGTTGCCGACGAGGGCTACGTGTTCAAGGGCTGGAGCGACGGCACGATGACGGAATCAAGAAGAGATATTCTGTCCAGCGACAGAACGTATACGGCAATATTCAAAAAGCTCCACACCATCACCTTTATCGCAGGTAAGGGCGGCACCATACGAGGCAATCTTGTACAGGAGGTTGCGGAGGGAGAAACGAACTTCTCCGTTACGGCTATTGCAAACCCCGGCTACGTTTTCACAGGCTGGTCAACGGGAGCTACCACCAATATTTTAAGAGTTACTCCCGAGGAGGCTACGGAGGTAACGGCGTATTTTGAGCCCGTTGCTCTTTCCTTACCCGTTATCAACATCAATACGGAAAACGACGCTCCCATAATAACCAAGGAATTCTACATAAACTGTGACGTTACAATTACCAATACCAAGACGGAATTTACCCTCTCCGAGGAGAGCGCCGAGATCAAGGGCAGAGGAAACACCTCCTGGAAAAACGATAAAAAGCCTTATCACGTAAAATTCAACGAAGCCGTAGACCTTTTCGGAAACGGCGCGGCAAGGGATTGGGCTATCATTCCCAACCACACGGATTACAGTATGGTGAGAAATTACCTTGCCTACTCTGCGGCGGCGCAGATGGAGACCCTTGGCGGTCTTGGTCAGATGCAGTTCGTTGAGCTTTACTTAAACGGCTCCTACGACGGCGTTTATCTGGTTTGCGAGCAGATTGAGCCCCACGAGAACAGAGTTCAGATGGAAACGGCTGAAGGCGTGCTTGACGCGGGCTACATTATCGAGCTTGACGGTCACAGCGATGGCGACCGCTTCGTAATCAACAACAAATATTACACCATCCATACCCCTAACAATTATACTAAGGATCAGAAGAACTATATCGGAACCTACGTTATCGAATGTCTTGACGCCATAAAGAGCGGAGATTGGGAATCCGTTACCGCCTTGATGGACGTAAGCTCCTATGCTGAATCCTATATCATCCACGAAATTCACAAGTGCTGCGACGTGGGATATTCGAGCTTCTATATGATCAAGGATGCGGGAGGAAAGCTGCGATGCGGACCCGTATGGGACTTTGACCGCAGTCTTGGAAACGTGTATAATAAGGCAGGCTCACAGGACCCCAACGCCTTGTTTGCAAGCTATGAAAGCGAATGGTTTGCAGGTCTTCTTGAATACGATGAATTCGTTCAGCTTGTTTGCGAGAAATTGGCTTATTACGAGGACGTTTTAAGAGATACCTACGAGGAATGCTTTGAATACGTACGCTCCCATAAGGACTCCTTCGAGCGCAATAATACCCGTTGGGATATTCTCGGCAAGGACCTCTACCCCAACCCCTC
>JAZQLK010000183.1:0-9852 GCA_045542635.1 Eubacteriales bacterium | reverse complement strand
CTCGTCCGATGCACACAAATAAAATGCGCATTTCTGCGCATTTGTCTTTTGGTGCCGGTGGCGGGACAGCTGGTCGCTGCGCTCCCACGCATAAGTTCCGCCGGGCCAATCGCCCATCGCTGGCGCCCGTGCTCTTGGGGCGTCACTTATCCTTGCTTTGTGGAGAAAACTTCGTCAAAAACAATACTCAATTGTTTTTATCCTCGTTTCCCAGCACGGGGAGCCAAAAAATCCAAGCCAATTGGCTTGGATTTTTTCATTTGTGCCGCAAGGCATAACATCGTTTGCGTGGCACACGCAACATCATTTGACCGTCAGGTCAACATCATTGCCGCTCACGGCACAAATGAACGAGGTTGCACTAACGTGCAAATGATGTGATGCTTCGCATCAATGATGTGGGCTCACGCCCAATGATGTTGCGCTTTGCGCAAATGGAATTTTCAAGGACTTTTCGTGTTTTTAGGGGTAAAAATCATTGAAATATTAACATTTGTGTGATAAAATAACCTCAAGAAAGGTGGGATTGTATGTATAAACAAAGAATAGGAATTTCTTTGGCAAAAAGCTATGACCTTGCGATTGAAGAGATACTTCAAATCATCAAAAATGTAGGTTTTGATGGGATTTCTCCTGTCTGGGAATCCGGGGGTGAATTGGCTGATATTATTGAGATTGCCGAAAACCTGGGATTGGAGGTTCAATCACTGCATGCTCCGTTTGCGAAGGCGGCAGATATGTGGAGCCGCGAAGAGAACGTACTTCTTCCTGCAAAAACCGAACTTAAAATGGTTATAGATGACTGTGTGAAATTTCATATTCCCGTTGTTGTAGCTCATGTGTGGATTGGATTTGACTATAAATTTGATATGAACAGCCTGTATTATGAGAATTTTGAAGAAATTGTTCGGTACGCCAGGGAACGTAACGTGAAAATTGCTTTTGAAAATACAGAGGGCATAGAGTATCTTCGGGCTTTAATGGCTCATTTCAAAGGTGATGAGACCGTAGGCTTTTGTTGGGATTCGGGTCATGAAATGTGTTATAATTACTTTGAAGATCTTCTTGCAGAATTAGGAGATCGCCTTATGATGACTCATCTCAATGACAATTTGGGTATCAGTCGATTTGACGGTAAAATCTATTGGACAGACGATCTTCACCTGTTTCCGTTCGATGGGATCGCGGATTGGGATTATAATATACAGCGGCTGAGGACAGCTCGTTGCCAGCCGATGCTGAATTTTGAATTGAGTGTAACCTCTAAGCCAAATCGCCATGAAAACGATATTTATGCCAAGATGGATGCTACGCAATATTTTACAGAAGCATATAAGAGGGCTTGTAAGATTGCGTATAGATATTCAAAATAGAAAATCCTTGTTCGTCAAAGATTATAAGTTGCATTTTTGTACTACGAGCACAAATGAAAAGACCATCGTATGATGGTCTTTTTCTTTGCTCTCTGTGTTTTTTTGCCAACAGCAGAATACAGTACATGCTTGAAATCTATAATGTTCATATGATATAATAGTAAAAACACGACAAGGAGGTAGTTATGGCGCTTGAAAAATCAGTACTAACAGATACAATTATATCTGAATTATTGATGGAGTATTATGGAATACATTTTGTATCTGCTCAAAAGCTGGAGCTTGGAACTGCTAATTGCTATCGAGTTTTTGATGGAAATAAATATTATTTTCTCAAGGAATTTCAAAGCTCTTTTTTAGCAAGTGACGTAATCAGAGAAGCGGAACTGTTGGAATTCCTTCGTTCATCCGATATACCGACAACACGATTTTATAAAACTCTTCAAGACGAATACTCTATTAAATATGAAAATCATCTAATATGCCTGGAAGAATATATAGAAGGTCAAGCCTATAATTATGATAACTTACCTTGTCATTTGCTACCTCAGGTGGCTAAAATGTTAGGAAAGCTACATTACGTATTAAGGGATTATCCTTTAACCATTGATATGTCGGATGATTGGCTTAATTCTTTTTCTCCCGAGAAAGCAATTTTCGAATACGATTCTTTAATTGAAATTGCAAAAAGTAAGGATAATGATAAGTATATTTCACAAATTATCGATGATTTAGAATATAAAAAGCAGTTAGCTGTTAGGTGTGAAGAGTATAAAAAATATTATAACGGAATTACATATTGTGCAACTCACGGCGATTATCAAGGCTGCCAAATAATATTTGACGGAGAAAAGGTAAAAGCAATTATTGATTTTTCCTCAGCTTGTACCTTACCTGTAACGTGGGAGATTATGAGATCATACGTTCAATCCTCTGAACAATGTAGAAATAACGCTGAGATTGATATTGAAGGTTTTTGCTCTTACGTACGAGAGTATATGAAATATTCAAAGCTTACAAAAACAGATATGATATCTATGCCTTATGTTTATTTGTTTCAACTCGCACGTAGTAAATACGGATATCCTCAATATTTGAAAACCGACTCTGACGATAAAGATAAATTATTGCAATTTGCCTTTTGGAGAACACAGATGTGTCGTGAGATTGAGCAAAGAGCAGAAATAATATCATTTGAGCTGCTTAAGATATTATGATATGAGAGGTCAAAAGTCTTTTTGATATTGCAGATATTATATTTATGACGAAAAACACGAACGGTGAGTTTTTTTGTTCTGAGAACTATTGAATAATTTCGCTTCTTGGATTATAATTATTGTAGTTTGGTGTCGTTTAAGATTTAAATTTCCCAAATAAAATTTTTCAGTAGCTTTTAAGGAGAAAATTATGTATTTTTCGGATTCTGCGGCAGGTAAAAATATTTCCGTAGGAATTGATATCGGTACTACCACAATTAGCGCTGTGGTATATGATATAGATAAAAAAGAACAGCTTAAAGCCTATTCTGTTCCCCATAATTCCTACGTTTGCTCGGATATTGAATTTGAGCAAGATGCCTTCGTAATTATTAACGAATCAAAAAAATTACTTGACAGTATATTAGATACGTATAACGGCATAATCAGTATAGGAATAACGGGGCAGATGCACGGAATCGTATACATAAACGAAAAGGGAGAAGCCGTATCCAATCTTATAACCTGGCAGGACAAGCGCGCCGATCAAATTTCAGAAAACGGCAAAAGCGCTTGCGAGGAGATATTTCAAATAACGGGAGAAAGAATTTTTACAGGTTATGGAATAGCAACCCATTATTATAACGTAAAAAACGGAAAGGCTCCCAAGAACGCCTACGGAATCTGTAGTATTATGGATCTTTTCGCAATGAAAATTTGCGGAAATAAAAGAGCCCTCACTCACACATCTGTCGCGTCAAGCTTTGGAATGTTCGACGTGGAAAAGGGCGAATTTAAAAAACAAAAACTGTCGCTTCTTGGAATAAACACAGATATTTTACCGCAGGTAACGGGAAAAAGCGAAATTATCGGAGAATGCAGAAGCATTCCCGTTTCCGTACCCATTGGCGACAATCAGGCAAGCTTTCTCGGCTCTGTAAGTGATAACAGTGACACTCTGCTTATAAATATCGGTACAGGCTCCCAGGTATCCGCCGTGACCGAATATAAGACTGTAGATGGAGATATTGAGATACGGCCATTTATAGAAGGAAAATATCTTATATGCGGCTCAGCCTTATGCGGCGGATACGCATATTCAATGCTTGAGCAATTTTTCAGAAGCTATACGGTAAGCGCGGGAATGAAGGAAAAGTCACAGTATGATACTGTAAACCGCCTCGCCGCCGAAGCCTATGAAAGAGGGAATACGGGACTTTTGGTCGATACCTCCTTTCTCGGAAAAAGGAGTGATCCAAATGCAAAGGGCTTTATCAAAAATATAGACAGGAATAGCTTTACACCGTCGGACCTTGTAATCGGCGTGCTTAACGGTATGTGCAACGAGCTTTACGGGCTTTATAAAGCCTTTGGAAGCCTTAAAACACGTATTGTGGCATCAGGTGGCGCTGTAAAAAGAAATGAGGTTTTAAGAAGCCTTTTAAGCGTTCGCTTCGGTATGAAGGTAAGTATAAATACCGTAGAGGAGGAGGCTTCAATGGGAGCGGCGCTTTTTTCCGCTCTTGCGGCAGGTAAAATAATCTATAATAACGAATTTTGAGTATAATTAAGAGGACTATAAAATGAATGATTTGAAATTATCCTTTGAAATAAATGAGCTACCCGTTTACTCGGTTTCTTACAAAAACGGCAGAAAAAGCCTTGAGATACAGGCTTACGACGGTATTTTGACGGTGTCGGTACAGTATGATTATGACAGACGCCCCCTTGATTTGACAACGGAAATTAAGGAAGGGGATAAAGTGGACGTAGTGCTCCTTAACCACAGAATAGAGCTGTACGTAAACGGAAAAATCGCAGACGAGGAATGGCCCTGCGGTATAAGATTTTTAGGAGAGAAGGACACGTTTACTCCCGATATTGGCGCTGTGTTAACGGAATTTGATTATATTGATGCTCTTCAGCCAAGTATAATTTCAACCTTCGAAAACGCTGAGGGATGGTATCCCGGAAACGGTGTTTTTGTCGGTGACTGTATGCCTTACGTAAGGGATGGCGAATATCACGTTTTATACCTGAAGGACCGCCATCATCACAGAAGCAAGTGGGGAATGGGCGCTCATCAGTGGGAGCATATTTCAACCTTGGACTTTAAAACCTGGAGCGTTCATCCAATGGCAGTACCCATAAGTGAGCCATGGGAGGGCTCAATATGTACGGGCTCCTGGATAAGAATAGGCGACAAGGAGCATTTGTACTATACAGTAAGACGTGGAAGAGGTCAGTCGGCTATAATCTGTCGCAGCATTTCAAGGGACGGATACCATTTTGAAAAGGATAGAGATTTCGGCTTTGAACTTTCGGAAAAATTTGACGGTCCCAGCGCAAGAGACCCCAAGGTGGTGCTTGGTGAGGATGGACTTTTCCATATGTTTTTAACCACCAGTCTTGTAAAAGAGGGCAAAGGATGTCTTGCTCACTACGTGTCAAGCGATTTGGAAAAATGGGAGGAGGCAAAGGAGCCCATCTACGTGGTATCCAATTCCGACCAGCCGGAGTGTCCCGACTATTTTAAATACAATGACAAATATTATCTTATATTCAGTATTAGAGGCAGAGCCCGTTATTTAGTATCAGATAAGCCCTTTGAGGGCTTCATGGCCGTGGACGATACTCTTATCCCTTGCGCAGGCGTGCCAAAATGCGCGGAATGGAAGGGAAGGCTTGTATTTACGGGCTTTAAGGTTATTAACGGATATGCAGGCTCTATGACCTTCAAGGCGGCAACCGCTCTTGATAACGGAAAGCTTGTATTTGAGGAATTGTAATTTAACTATAGGATTTGATATGGAATTTAATGAAAAGCTTCAGGAATTGAGAAAGAAAAAGGGAATTACACAGGAGGAGCTTGCAAAATACCTGTACGTGTCAAGAACAGCAGTCTCTAAATGGGAGTCGGGAAGAGGATATCCGAGTATAGAGTCCTTAAAGGCTATTGCATCATTCTATTCGGTAACGGTAGACGAGCTTTTGTCCTCCAGCGAGGCTCTTGATTTAGCCGAGGAGGACGGAAAGGAAAGGGCGCGTAATATTAGTAATCTGATACACGGTCTTATGGACATATCGGCGGTTATGCTTCTTTTTATTCCTTTCTTTGCCATAAGAGGGGAGGGGACCCTTGATACCGCATCCCTTATAGCCTTAACGGGCGTAAGAGCTTATTTAAGGATATCATATTTTGCGGTAGTTATTGGACTTGTAGCCGTGGGAATCCTTACTCTTGCCTGTCAGGGCTTGGACGTAGATTTATGGACGAAGCATAAAACAAAGCTTTCCCTGGCATTAAGTGTTTTAGCAACACTTGTGTTTATCCTCGGTCTTCAGCCCTATGCGGCGATATTTACGCTTTCGCTTCTTATAATCAAGGTTATAACCCTTGTAAAAAGGGGATGACACTAATAGTATCGTATATGTAACCAACCGTTTCTTGCTTTTGCTTATATAATGCCTTAGAATGTGTTCAGGCGTAAGCCGAATAATTTTAAGGTAGGTACAGAAATGGAAAAGAGAAGTAAGAAAATTTTATATGCGGGGGTATGCTTTATTGCAGCCTTCATTTTATGGACGGTGCTTGTGTGCCTTGTTGACGTACAAAATGTGGGACCCCGTGGCTCGTTTGTGGGCTTTGCTACCGTAAATAAAGGATTCCATAATATAACGGGCGTGCATATGTCGCTTTACACGGTTACGGATTGGTTGGGGCTTGTACCCTTTGCAATTGCCTTTGGATTTGCAATTTTAGGATTTATTCAATTGTGTAAAAGGAAAAGCGTTTTTAAGGTGGACAGGAGCATTTTGGCTCTTGGAGGATTTTATATTGCGGTAATGCTTGTGTACGTTTTCTTCGAGTATGCGGTTATAAATTACCGCCCCGTGCTTATCAGCGGATATCTCGAAGCGTCCTATCCCTCGTCAACCACGATGCTTGCCGCCTGTGTTATGCCAACGTGCAGTATGGAGCTTGACAGTCGAATAAAAAGTAAAAAAATAAGAGTCGGAGTGTTTGCCGTTATATACGGCTTTACCGCATTTATGGTTATAGGTAGGCTTATATCGGGTGTTCATTGGCTTTCCGATATTATAGGAGGTATGCTTATTAGCACTGGACTTGTGCTATTATACCGCTTCTTTGCATTCAATGGAGAATAAGCAAAAATTTGTTGAAAACCGAAATAATATATGATATAATATGTTAAAGTAGTCTTACGTAAGGGGGGATAGAGTGAAATTCAAAAGGAATTGTACGCTTACCCCTCTTTTATTTATTCTGACAATATTTACGTCTGTAATACCTGCGTGTACGCTTATATTCGGAGTTATTATAGATACGGAGATATTTGAAGGATCCTTGGTTATGTTTATTTTACTGTTATTTATAAGCGTTGCCTTTATTATAATTTTCAACGTTATAAATCTGATTATTTTGATCTTTATCAAGCACGATTTATTTTTACATAAGGACAGGATCGTATATACCGCTAACGAGGTTAAGCTTGAGGGTATTTCAATACCAAGCGAACGTGAGATTAAGTACGAGGACGTTGGCTTTATAGCGGTTAAGTACGGATATATTAGCAGATATTCAAGCGGAGAGCCGACAAGGCTGGAGATCTACGATAAATACAACGATTTAGTTATGGAAATAAAAAACCCGTCATTTATCGCTTCGCTGATTATTTTAAAAAGATGCAAAAAGGCGGATAAAAATATAATTTCGAGAAAATTCGTCATAAGAAACGCCATCATATACGGCGCCCTTTCAATTTTTTATTTGATTTACGCTTTGGTTTAAAGGAGAAAGAGTATGCTTATTAATAATTGGAAAATGAATTACGGAGAGTATAGCGGTCTTGAATGTACAGCCCCTTGCTCTATGTACAGCGTGTTGCTTCAGCACGGGCTTATTGATGATCCCTTTTACGGAATCAACGAGCTTAAGCTGACGGGACTTTCGGATAAGGATTGTTCCTTCTGCGCGGAGTTTTACGTTGATGAGTCCGCAGCACTTGAAGATCACGTTGAGCTTGTATTTATGGGGCTTGATACTCTTTGTAAGATATACGTAAACGGAGTCCTTATTGCCGAAACCAAAAATATGCACAGAAGGTATATTTTCGACGTAAAAGAATATATTTTTGTCGGTAAAAACGTAATACGTCTTGAATTTTCATCGCCAACGGAGTATTTCAAGGCGATGAATAATAAGCATTTCGTACAGACAAACGCGGATACCATTCCCGGTGCCGCCCATCTTCGTAAGGCGTTTTATATGTCGGGATGGGACTGGGGACCTATGCTTCCCGATATGGGAATTTTCCGACCCGTTTATTTTGAAGCGTATAACGGAGATAAAGTAGAAAACATTTTCGTACGTCAGAATCACAAGGACGGCAAGGTCTTCCTTGATATATCCGTGGAAACAAGACATAATACGGATTGTGACGTTATCGTAGCTATTGACAATAAGGAAATCTGCCTTGATAAAAACAAAAAGGGAAGCGTTGTAATAGATAATCCCAAGCTCTGGTGGGCAAGGGGCTACGGAGAGCAGAATCTCTACGATATTACCGCCAAAATTATAAAAAACGGCGAGGACGTGGATGTAAAAACGCAAAAAATCGGTCTTCGTACCCTTACGGTAAGCACTGCCCGTGATGAAAACGGAAGCGAATTCTGCTTCGTTTTAAACGGAATAAAGGTTTTCGCAATGGGCGCAAACTATATTCCTCAAGATAATATTTTGTCAAGAATAAATCCTGTGAGAACAGAGAAAACTATAAAAATGGCTCTTGACGCTAATTTCAACTGCCTGCGCGTATGGGGAGGCGGATATTATCCTGAGGATGAATTCTTCGACCTCTGCGATAAATACGGTCTTATGGTATGGCAGGACAGTATGATTGCCTGCTGTAACGTGTGGCTCAACGAGGAAATGACCGAAGAATACAAGGAGGAGATGATTTACAATCTTAAGAGATTAAGACATCACCCCTCACTCGGTATCTGGTGCGGTAACAACGAGATGGAGGAGGCCGTTATGTATTGGGACGGCTTCGGCGGTAATAATGCTCTTATAAGAGAGGATTACATAAATCTTTATGAGCGTATTTTCCCCGAGCTTGTAGGTAAATATGCTCCCGAAACCTTCTATTGGCAGGCAAGCCCCTCATCGGGAGGCGGCTTTGACGATCCCCGTTGTGATAGCAGAGGAGATACCCATTTCTGGGAGGTATGGCACGGAAACAAGCCATTTACGGAGTACAGAAAGCGTAAATTCCGCTTCTGCTCCGAATACGGCTTTGAGAGCTATCCCTCTATGAAAACCATTAAAACCTTCTGTGAGGAGAAGGATATGAACTGCTTCTCAAGGGTTATGGAGAATCATCAGAAATGTAAATCAGGTAATATGAAGATACTTATGTATCTTGCAGATAACTACCTTTATCCCAATTCCTTTGAGGATTTGGTGTATGCATCGCAGCTTTTACAGGCGGATGCCATAAAGTACGGAGTTGAGCATTTCAGAAGAAACAGAGGCTATACCATGGGCTCCGTGTACTGGCAGTTTAACGATTGCTGGCCCGTTGCGTCCTGGTCAAGCGTTGACAGCCTTGGCAGATACAAGGCTCTTCACTACGCCGCTAAAAAGTTCTATTCTCCCGTAGCCATGGGTCTTTTCCTTGAAAACGACGTGTTAACGGTAAACGTGGCAAACGAAACTATGAAGGACTTTAAGGGTAGCATTAAAGTGTATTTTAGCGACACGTCATTCAACATTTCAAAGAAATTTGAGAAGGAAATAGCAGTTTCCGCCCTATCGTCAAGCGACGTTTTAACGGTAAAGGCAGAATACAAAAACAAGTACGGCGAGTATACATACGCAGAGCTTTACGATGAAAACAACGTGCTTATTATGCGCCAGACGGAGCTTTACGTTCCACCCAAATTCTTTGAGTGGAAAAAGCCCAACATCAAATATTCGATGATAGATGCAGAGGGAGGAGCAGTAATGGAGCTTACCTCCGATACTCTTGCCAAGGGTGTGTACGTTGATTTCGATTGCTGTGACCCTGTTATGTCCTCCAATTTCTTTGACATTACGTCAGATAAACCCGTTAGGATAAATATAAAGACGGAGAAAACCGCCAAGGAGCTGCTATCCGACGTACGTATTAAGACCGTATACGATATAGGCAGATAACTAAAAATAGCCGAGTATTGATATGCACCCCAAAAGTGTCTAACTTTTGGGGTGCATATCA
>JAZQLK010000182.1:0-4700 GCA_045542635.1 Eubacteriales bacterium | reverse complement strand
TTCCTCGGAAAGAAGAGAAGGGAGAAGGTATAATGAAAAAGTCATTCAAAAGCTTTGCAAAGCATTATATGAATTACGCTGTGATCGCGGCTATAATGCTTATTTTCACCGTCCTTGCTCTCGCGACACCTATGAAGGCGTCAACGTCCCTTCTTTTCCAGAAGATCACCGTTGCCGTTATTATGGCGGTATCACTCAGCCTTGTTGTAGGCTTCCTCGGTGAGCTTTCCCTCGGTCACGCAGGCTTTATGAGCATCGGCGCGTACCTTGGCGGTAAGATTGCCCTTGTAATTATTGAGGGCGGCGACCTTGAGGCAAGCAATATTCTCGTGTTCGTGCTTGCTCTCGTTATCGGAGCTGCCTGCGCGGCGCTCTGCGGCTTTATCGTCGGCTTTGCGGCACTCCGCTTAAGAGGCGACTATCTTGCAATCGTTACCCTCGCCTTCGGTGAGATCGTAAGAGTAATCTTTACGAATACCTCCTCCGAAAGCTTTGGCGGTGCTCTCGGTCTTAAGAGCCCCTCCTTCAGTATGAAAAAGACATACATTCTCGTAATTATCGGCTTCGTTCTTATCCTCTTTACTCTCTTTGTTATCCAGAACCTTTTGAGAAGTAAGGCGGGCAGAGCTATTACGGCTATCCGTGATAACGAGATCGCGGCTAAGGCTACGGGTATTAACGTAACCAAGCATAAGCTTATGGTATTCGTTATTTCCGCCGCGTTTGCGGGAGTTGCCGGCGTGCTTTTCAGCTACGCTAACTCACCTGTCAAGGCGGACACCTTCGACTTCAACTACTCCATCGAAATTCTTGTAATGGTGGTTCTCGGCGGTATGGGCAGCATAAACGGCTCAATTATCTCCGCAACACTTATTACTATTCTTAATGACAAGCTTACCGTATATCTTTCCGGTGACAATGCGGTATTCAAGGACTTGTTCTACGCCCTCATTCTTATTCTCATTATTATATACAACAACGCCCCCGCGCTTAAGGGCTTCCGTGAAAAGTATAATTTGAGAAATCTTATAAACAAGATCATTAAGCCCAAGCACGATCCCTCTGCGGTTCGCGACGATGCGGCAAGATGGGACGTTGTTCCTACAAAGATTGAAATGAACGAGGTGCTTTCCACCGACCTTGTTATAGATAAGGTTGGCAGAGGCGACGACAGCGCCGACATCCGTGAAAGAGGAGGTAATAAATAATGGCTAAATTTATTGACTCCGTAAAAAAGCGTATCAAGGCTATGTTCCCCGAAAAGGTACAGAGAAAAACCATTGAAAGCGACTACGTTCTCGAAACCGAAAACCTGGGTATTTCCTTCGGCGGTCTTAAGGCTGTTCAGAACGTAAATTTAAAGATCAGCAAAAATCAGATATACGGTCTTGTCGGTCCTAACGGAGCGGGTAAGACCACGGTGTTCAACCTTCTTACAGGCGTATACCAGCCCACAGAGGGAACCTTCTATTTGAACGGTGAGGAATTAAGAGGCCTCCCTCAGGAGGAAACCAACCTTAAGGGTATTGCAAGAACCTTCCAGAACATACGTCTTTTCAACAATATGAGCGTTGTAAGAAACGTAATGGTAGGTCTTCACAATCAGGAGGAATACAAATGCTCCGTTCTTGAAAGCGTTTTACGCCTTCCCCGTCATTTCAAGGTAGAAAAGGAAATGAGAGAAAGAGCTAAGGAGCTTCTTGATATCTTCGGTCTTAAGGAGGAGAGAAACAATCTCGCCTGCAACCTTCCTTACGGTAAGCAGAGAAAGCTTGAAATTGCAAGAGCCCTTGCAACAAACCCCAAGCTTTTGCTTCTTGACGAGCCTGCGGCAGGTATGAATCCTCACGAAACCGAGGATTTAATGAACACAATAAGACTTATAAGAGATAAGTTTGATATGACAGTGCTTCTTATTGAGCACGACCTTAAGTTCGTATCCGGACTTTGCGACAAGATCACGGTGCTTAATTTCGGTACCGTTCTTGCAGAGGGTACGGCTGAGGAGGCTCTTAACGACCCTGAAGTTGTTAAGGCGTATATCGGTAACTGAGGAGGATGTGAAATGGCACTTTTAGAGGTTAAAAACCTTGACGTACACTACGGTGTAATTCAAGCTATAAAGGACATATCCTTCGAGGTTAACGAAGGAGAAATAGTAACTCTCATCGGCGCAAACGGCGCAGGTAAAACCACAACGATGCAGAGCATTATCGGTCTTATCCATCCCACAAGGGGCGAGATCTATTACGACGGACAGATGATAAACGGTATCCCCTCCCACAAAATCGTTAAGCTTGGTATGACCCAGGTACCCGAGGGAAGAAGAATCTTCTCCGAGCTTACCGTTTACGAAAACCTTGTAATGGGCGCTTACACAAGAAGGGATAAGGATGGCGTAGAGAAGGATTTTAAGGATATCTACGAGCTTTTCCCCAGACTTGAGGAAAGAAAAAATCAGATTGCGGGAACCCTTTCGGGCGGTGAGCAGCAGATGCTTGCAATGGGCAGAGCTATTATGAGCCGTCCCAAGCTTCTTATGCTTGACGAGCCCTCAATGGGACTTTCTCCCCTTCTCGTTGACCAGGTGTTTGATATTATCAAGCGCTTCCACGAGAGAGGAACCACAATTCTTTTGGTAGAGCAGAACGCAAACAAATCACTTGCTATCTCCGACAGAGCATACGTGCTTGAAAACGGCAGAATAGTTTTAAGCGGCACAGGAGCAGAGCTTCTTGCCAGCGAGGAAATCAAAAAGGCATATCTTGGAGGCTGAGAGGAGCCCGCAGGGCTCCCTCTTATCCCAAAATTTCGGAACTAAAGGTGAAAAAAATGAAAGCAGTTATAACAGTAATCGGTAAGGACAACGTAGGTATCATTTCCGCAATCAGCGGAGAATGCGCTAAAAACGGCGTTAATATCGTAGATATTACTCAGAGCGTAATTCAGGACTATTTCGCTATGATTATGCTTGTTGAAATCGACAATATGAGCGTTAAGCTCACAGATTTCCAGGCAGCCCTTTCCAAGACAGGCTCTGAAAAGGGACTTGACATCCGCGTAATGCACGAGGATATCTTTAATGCAATGCACCGTATTTAATGAGGTGGCGAAATGATAAATACCAAGGATATTCTTGAAACCATAAATATGATAAAGCAGGAAAATCTGGATATTCGTACCGTAACTATGGGTATATCCCTGTTTGACTGCATAAGCGACGACCAGAAAAGGCTCGAAGCTAAAATTTACGACAAAATTACAAGATGCGCAGAAAAGCTTGTTCCCACGGCGGAGGAGCTTGAGCATACCTACGGTATTCCGATCATCAATAAGAGAGTAAGCGTTACTCCCATTTCCTTAGTGGGCAGTAATATCGGAATCGACGGCTACGTACGTCTTGCGCAGGTCCTTGAGCGCGCGGCTAACGAGGTTGGCATCAACTTTATCGGCGGCTTCGGAGCATTGGTGCAGAAGGGTATGACCGTTGGCTCCCGTAATCTTATCGAGGCTATTCCCGAGGCTCTGGCAACCACGACCAAGGTTTGCTCCAGCGTAAACGTTGCCTCCACAAAGGCAGGTATAAATATGGACGCCGTTAAGCGTATGGGCGAGATAATCAAGGATACCGCTATCCTTACGAAGGATAAGGATTCCATCGGCTGCGCCAAGCTTGTGGTATTTGCAAACATTCCCGAGCATAACCCCTTTATGGCAGGCGCAATGCACGGTATGGGCGAAAGCGACACCGTAATAAACGTTGGCGTATCCGGCCCCGGCGTTGTGGCATCCGCCATCAAGAGAGAGGGCTTTTGCGATTTTTCCCGTCTTGCAGATACTATAAAGAAGACTGCGTTCAAGATAACAAGAGTCGGTCAGCTTATCGCTCAGGAGGCGGCTAAGCGTCTTAATACCCCCTACGGCATTATCGACCTTTCCCTCGCTCCCACCCCTGCGGTTGGCGACAGCGTTGCTCATATTCTTGAAAATATGGGTCTTGAAAAGTGCGGTACTCACGGCACAACGGCGGCTCTTGCAATGCTTAACGACGCGGTTAAGAAGGGCGGAGTTATGGCGTCGGGCCACGTTGGCGGCTTAAGCGGCGCATTTATTCCCGTATCCGAGGATGCAGGTATGATATCTGCGGCGGAATGCGGAGCATTAACTATCGAAAAATTAGAGGCTATGACTGCGGTTTGCTCCGTTGGTCTTGATATGATCGCCGTTCCCGGCGATACTCCCGCATCCACTATCAGCGGAGTAATTGCCGACGAGATTGCAATCGGCGTTATCAACAATAAGACAACGGCAGTAAGACTTATTCCCGTAATCGGCAAGGGCGTCGGAGAGGGCGTTGAATTCGGCGGACTTCTCGGCTACGCTCCCATTATGCCTCTTAATAAATATTCCAGCGAGGAATTTATTGCCCGCGGCGGCAGAATTCCCGCGCCTATCCACAGCTTGAGAAACTAAAGGAGAAACTGAAATGGCAAAGCTTGATACAATTTGCGTACAGGGCGGCTACGACCCCAAGAGCGGAGAAGCCCGCGTAACCCCCATAGTACAAAGCACAACCTACGTATACGAGAAGGCAAGCGAGCTTGCTGACCTTTTCGACTTAAAGGCGGACGGATATTTCTACACCCGTCTTGCTAACCCCACGGTCTCCGTATTTGAAAGTAAGCTTGCGGAGCTTGACG
>JAZQLK010000181.1:0-6090 GCA_045542635.1 Eubacteriales bacterium | reverse complement strand
ATATAAAAGCGTATATACTGAATAAGCTTAAGACCGATTTCTTATGCCCCTACGGACTTGCAAGTGAATCCGTACACAGTCCCTTCTACACACAGAACGGCTATTGGAGAGGACCTGCCTGGGGGCCCGACCAGATCATATTTACTTTAGCCCTCAGAAATATGGGCGAAACGGAGATAAGCTCCCGTATTGCGGAAGGCTATAAGAAGGCTATTGAAATGTCCGGCTTCCCCGAAAACCACGACCCCTTAACCGGTGAAGCATTGAAATGCAAGGCGTACAGCTGGACTGCTAACGCATACAGATTACTTTAATTAAAAAGCTCTTGAAGCAAAGCGTAATGTTCTTAGCGGTAAAAGCCACGCAACAGCTGACATATATGACGCTAATTGCACCTCAGTAAACAAATAAGTAACCCCGACAGACCTTTACAAAAAATCTGTCGGGGTTGTTTTATTTGTTTAATTGAAATTTGCAATGTTGTCATTCGCTTGTTTTTTGATTTATTTCAAAATAGTAGTCACTATACGTAAAGTAATCTTTGGCTTGTTGTTGATATTTTTCACAACATTCAAACAAAGTGCGGCTTCTGCTTTTTCGTTCTCCGTCATCTTCTGTAACATGCCATAAATCACTGGGGGTTTTCGGCTCAAAGTCTGTTACACAAAACAATTCATTGTCGTAATTACCAACTGGGCAGAAATGTCCATATCGGCAGGAAATACAGGATTTTATATACCACTTTTGAGGAAGATTCTTCGCAAGCAAAATTAACCCTTCTTCGGTTGTTTCTGTTTGATAAAAAACAGTTTTTTCTTGAATAGTTGTGGAAAGTGTGACACGCATATCCTCGTTATCCCTATTTACAACATTATGATTGATTTCCAATCTAATCATTCCGTCAGGGGTTTCAATTGGTAGATAATACTTTTTTTGTTCCATAAAATTCACCCTCCTTTATTCAAGTTTTAACAGCTATATAAATCCCTATTTATCGTTCTGCTTTATCGCCGGTTTCGCCTTTGTATTATAAGGCACAGGGCTAAGCCCATACCCCTAAGGCTGCGCGAATTTAAAGGCTCGCCCTTTGGGAGAGCTCCCGCGATAGCGGGTGAGAGGGGATATTCTCGCCACGATTTACCCTCTCCGTCGGCTTCGCCGCCACCTCTCCCAAAGGGGAGAGGCTTTTCTTTAGTCCCATTATAGAATATCACGCCAATCTTCAAGAGCCTTTTATTTACAGATATTTTTCCATAAGAGGTTTAATTCTTTCCTTATCGTAATCGGTCAAGGCGAAGGAATATTTTTCAATATACGCCTTAAATTTTTCCTTATTTACGGGCTTTGGAGTCTTACCTGCTCTTCTTTCAAAATTGGCGAAGAAGATATTATCAACCTTATCCTGCGTAAGTGAAAGTCCCTTAAGCATCTTATTATCAAAGCTTAAAACCGTTTTATCCGTACCTATAAAAGTGGTAACAACGTTGAAAAGCCAATCGGCGTACTTATTGTCGCCGAGGTATGAGCGGTCTGTACCGAAAATAAGTCTGTCGGAGTATTTATTAAAGAAATTCCTGTAGTATTCGCAATTCTTTTCAAACTCCACGTACATTTCTCCGCCGGGGGTCAGATCAACACAGAAATTGGGATAGCGTTCAAATAATTCCTCGAGAATTTCAGGCTCCTTTGAGCAGAAGAAGAAATGAGCAAGGGTCAAATGCAGCTTAGGATAGTCCTCAAGAATTTTAACAGTTTGTCTATGAATCTCCTCATAGGATGCGTATGTTCCGTCAAGGTATGCCCATCCGTTTTTTACCGCCCAATCGGGGGCTCTTTCCACGTCCCAAAATTCATCGGGATCGTTCACGTGCATCAGAAGCTGAGTGCCGTCCTCCTCCATCGCCTTATAAAGCTTATTAAACGCGGGATGATTAAGATCTTTGCCAATTCTCTTATGCTCCGTAGGCTTCCCCTCCAGCATTTTAATTCCGTCAAAGCCTATTTCCATAAGCTCCTTATACTGTACCGCCGCATCCATATTTTCGGGCATATTGTCAATTGGAATCTCAATAAATTCAATACCGCCGTGTATATAGGCGTTAGGGCGGGCTATCTTATAAAATCCAAGTATGATATTATTACATACGTTTGAAAAGTTCATGGGAACCGAGCACATATTAAGAGCGTGTATATTATCCTTTTCAACGTACTTATCGAACCAGGATATAAAGTCCTCTTTCCCCCATTTTGAAATATGTAAATGACTGTCTATTATTTTTCTCATATCAATTCTCCGTCATAATGGTGTATTTATATTTTACCACTCTTCACGCCCTATGTCAACAATTACCTATCTTCAAAAATCTCCTTTAAATTAAAGAGATTCTATTGATTTCACCTGTGGAATTATTTATAATGTAATTAAGATATTCAAGGAGGACACTATAATGACATTTATTGAAGATATAAACCGCGTTTCTCTTATATATGACGTTGACGTTCTGGTGTGCGGAGCGGGACCTGCGGGTATCGGAGCCGCTTTACGCGCAGCTCGATGCGGAGTATCCGTTATGATCGTTGAAGCCCAGGGGTGCTTGGGCGGTATTGCTACTGCCGGAATGATGTCTAACTGGGGAGGAAGATCATCAAGCAAAATTCTTAAGGAAATATATGATATCACATATGAACAAGCCAAGGATATAGGCTGGAAAAAGGAAAACGGCTGCGGTCTTGATGCCATTTACCACGATATCCAGAAAATTGCCCTTGAGGAAATGCTCGAAAGGGAGGGCGTTAAAATTCTCTACTATACACTTGTATGCAAAGCGGTGGTGGAAAACGATACCGTTATGGGTGTTATTGTTGAAAATAAAAGTGGCAGAGGCTATATAAAGGCAAAAAGAGTCGTAGACGCTACGGGAGACGGTGACGTTGCGGCGTCGGCAGGAGTTCCGTATATTAAGGGCCGTGAAAGCGACGGAAGAATGCAGCCGGCTACTCTTATGTTCAATATTGGCGGCGTTAATTTTGAAAGAGCCGTATTCCCACCCTCCTTTGAAAGTAAGGTTGAAACCGAAAAGGGCGAGCTTCAGGCTCTTGCAAAGAAGCTTTTACCCTTTCCCGCAGGTCACGTGCTTTTGTACAGACAACCAATGGATGGTACTGTGTGCTGTAATATGACAAACGCCATAGAGGTTGACGGAACGGATGCGGAAAGCCTTACAAAGGCAACCATTACCTGCCGTTCCCAGATTATACCTATTATAAGGTTTCTCCGCGAATACGCTCCCGGATACGAAAACTGTTGGCTTATGAGCTCGGCATCCTTAATAGGAGTAAGGGAAACGCGCCACTTCGAGGGAATCGAATCCTTATCAAAGGATGATATTCTGGAAGCAAAGCTTTATGACAATTGGGTAGTTAGACGCGCTTGGTTCAACTTTGACGTTCACAATCTTACGGGAGCAAGCCTTGACAAAACAGGCATACAGAAGGAATGGAAGCAAAAAAACGATTATTCGATTCCTTACGGATGCCTGCTTCCTAAAAATATAGAAAATCTTTTGCTTTCGGGAAGAAATATAAGCGGCTCTCATCTTGCCCACTCAAATTTCAGAATTATGTCCGTATGTCTTGCATTGGGCGAAGCGGCGGGTACTGCGGCGGCTCTTTCCGTTATTCAGAATAAAAAGCTCCGCCACGTGGACGTAAAAGAGATTCAGCAAATTGTAGGAGAATAAAATATGAATATCGAATCAAAAGGCTTATCCGTATCAATAAATGAAGAAAAGGGATATATATCCTCCCTTAAAATAAACGGAAAAGAGCGAATTATCGACACGTGTCCCCTGTTTACCGTAAGATTTCTCGATAAAAACGGAAACAAATTTTACATTACCTCTGACGAAGCGGGGAAATGTGAAAAAAAGGAGGATTGCCTTATTTACACGGGCTTTGGCGAAGCGTTTCAAAGCGTATCCGTTAAAATAACCGTAAATGCCGATGACGGGATCTTATGGTACGCTAGCGTTTCCTCTGTACCCGACCAATATGCGGTTGAATGGATAGAGCTTCCGAAGATATGTCTGCCCACACTTATTGATAATAACCCTGAGGGCGGAAAAATAGTATTCCCATACGACGAGGGTATTCTTTTGACCAACGAAAAGCTCCTTCCACGATACGAGCCCGAGTTTCCTATGTCGGGCGCATACTTCATTTTCCCCAATAAGGTATGCTCACAGTTTATTTCCTATCTTTTTGAGGATTGCGGCTTATATATTGGCGCTCACGATAGTAAAAGAGGCTTTAAAGGGGTGGATTTTTACCCATACGGTAGCGGAATTTCCTTACATATTCGTCCTTATTCGGGATGCGATTTCGGTCAGGACTACGTAATGGACTACCCTGTTGTGTGGAAGGAATGCAGTCCCTTCTGGAAGTCCCCCTGTGAAATTTACAGAGAGTGGTTTGAAAGTAATTTGCCCCATAATATTGTACCTATAAAGGAAAACAAGGCTCTTCCGAAATGGTATAAAAATCCGCCTGTTATAGTAACCTATCCCGTACGCGGTATTCACGATTACGACGAAATGTATCCTAACGCCCTCTTTCCATACGTAAACGCTCTCCCATATCTTAAAAAAATCAGCGAGGGTACAGGCTGTAAGGTAATGTCCCTGCTTATGCATTGGGAGGGTACGGCGCCTTGGGCTCCTCCTTATATGTGGCCGCCCTACGGAGGCGTGGATGAATTCAATAAATTCAAGGATGCCTTGCATAAGGACGGTAATCTTTTGGGAGTTTACTGCTCAGGCTTCGGCTACACTCTTCAGAGCAAGCTCGTAAGAGAGTATAATACCGCCGAAAAAATAAAGGAAAAGGGACATCTTGACGGCGTATGTCAATCCCCCAAGGGCAAGCCCGAGCTTGGAATAACCTGTCTTTATCAAAGAATAGGCTACGATATCTGCCCCGCATCCGACGTTGGCAAAAGGATTCTTGAAGAGGGCTTTGCCCCCATTTTTGAAAGCGGAGCCGACTATGCACAGATCCTTGACCAGAATCACGGCGGAGGACAGTATATGTGCTACGCAAGGGAGCATAATCATCCTCCTATGCCCGGCGCATGGATGACGGAAAATCTTCAAAGCATACTTGAGGACTGGAATAAAAAAGCTCCTAATATGCTTTTCGGATGTGAAAGTGCCGCATCGGAGCCATTTATCGGCAATATGCTTATGAGCGATAACAGATTTGAGCTTAACTACCCCTACGGCACTCCAATCCCCGTTTATGCGTATATCTATCACGAATACGTAAGAAACTTTATGGGTAACCAATGCGGATGTCCCTTTGAGCCATCGGTTGACACACTGCGCTACCGTCTTGCTTACTCCTTCTCAATTGGCGATATAATGACTCTTACCCTACAGCAGGACGGAAGACTTATGAGCCATTGGGGTACCCACGATTTTGAAAGCGCCCCGAATATGGAAAAAACTCTTACGTTTATTAAAAACGTTACGGATTTTTACCGTAAGGACGGAAAAAAATATCTGTATTTCGGAAAAATGAAGGAATGCTATGACGTCGAATGCGAGGGAATTACAATTCCTCTGTTCAGAGGAAGAAAGGAAGCCACCCTTCCCCGTCTTCTCTCCTCTACCTGGGATGCAGGCAACGGAAAAACCGCATATATCGTGGTAAATCCCGAGGACGTGTCTGTAAAATTCAAAATAGACGGAGAGGAATATACCGCTCCGCCCCTTAATGCAATTTTAATTGTCCGCTAATCAGTTCAAAACACAACACAGGGTTGACAAAAACGTCAACCCTGTGTTTGTTTTATCCGTATTTAATTATTAAAGCTTTAAAATATCAGCGTTAGTGATAAGATGGAAGCCTGCCGCTTCAAGGGCGGATTCAGCAGCCTCGTCATCCTCAACTCTGAATACAACGTAAGCGTGCTTTTCGGTACGTGTCATAAAGGCGTAGAGATATTCCATATTGATGCCCGCCCTGTCAAGCACGCCGAGGGCAGCGGTAAGCTTACCGGGAGCGTCGCCTATCTTAACCCCTACTACATTT
>JAZQLK010000180.1:0-16031 GCA_045542635.1 Eubacteriales bacterium | reverse complement strand
GGCCGAATTTATCGAAAATAACGTCAAGAAGACTCTTGTCCGCTTCAATGGTTACGGTATGCACGTCACCGCCGAACATACCGAACATCTGCTTATTTCTTTTAGATAGATCAATGCGCTCGATCTCCTTGTTTTCCCTTATATCCTCGTCGGTTATGCGAACCCTTTCCATCCTGTCGATTCTATAATTTGCAAGACCCTTATGCTTATCGTCATAGCACACAAGATAATACTGTCCGTTATCGAAAACCGTAGCCACGGGATTAACCTTATATTGCTTGATTTTTGTCGGATCATTCTTTTCCGTTCTGTAGGATTTTTCCTTGTGAACATCAAGGGTATAATAATTAAAGGTTATTTTTTTACCGCTATCAAGAGCCTCTGCAATAGTGTTTACGGAGTAAAAAACGCTTTCGTTAAGGCTCTTTACCTTACTGAATCTTAACACGCTTTCCTTAAGCACCTCTGCTCTTTTGCTTCCCGCAAGGGCCGAAATTTTATTCGTAAGCTCATAGGTTTTCTTTTCCGTTATAAAAGCCGATGCCTCCATTGCATCCATCATAATACGGATCTCGGGAAGGTCAAAGCTTCTGTCAACTACGTAGTAGCGGTTGCGCTTACCTCTTTCCTTCAATATTTCAAAGCCGTAGCTGTTAAGGACCTCTATATCGTTATAAAGAATTTTTCTGTCAACCTCTATTCCGTCACGAGAGAGCTTTTCAATGATCTCGACAGTATCCATAGGATGATTTTCATCCGTTTCTCTTTTAAGAAGCTCCCAAAGCTTCAAAAGCTTGATTTTTCTTGAATTTTCACTTTTCATAAAACCCTCCTTAGGTGGCTTTGTAAATACAGTATAGCATAAAGCGTTTTGTTTTTCAATCCTCAGACTTATAATTGTACCAATTTCAAGACAAAAAGGTATTAGACTATATAAAACACTTGACTCCGTGGCTGAAATAGGATAAAATATATATGAAACGAGGTGATATAATGATAAAAGCAATAGAAGGCGGGCTTCTTGGCTCAAATACCTACGTTGTGTATAACGGCACAGGAAAGACCGCTATGATAGTGGACTGCGGTACAAGATCAGACCGCACTGTTGATTTCATAAATAAAATGGGTCTTAAAGTTAAATATATAGTTCTTACCCACGGGCATTTTGACCACGCCCACTACACGGATGAATACGCAAGTGCTTTTTCGAACGCTGAAATCATATGTCACGCAGAGGAGCTTAAGGTATTACTTAACCCCGACGCCAATCTGTCAAGCTTTGTTTCCGAGGAAAAGGCGTACCGTTTTCCTTACAAAACCGTGGAGGACGGGGATATCATCACCCTCGAAGGCGGAAACGATGGCGAGGGTCTGAGCTTGGAAATCATACACTCCCCCGGACATACGCCCGGTTCTATATGTCTTCTGTGTAAGGAGCGCAGCTTTATGCTGACCGGTGACACCCTCTTTAAATGCGGATACGGAAGAACTGATTTTATGTACGGAAGCCCATCTCAGCTCCGCAGTTCCCTTCGCCGTCTTTTGTCCCTTGACGGAGATATAAAATTTTATCCCGGTCACGGAGAAAGCTCCACAATTTCAAAAGAAAGGTACTGATAAATATGAATAAAGAAAGAAGAAATTCGGGATTTATTACAAGAGTAATCCTTACGGTCATACTCTGCATTGCCGCCTTTACGGGAGGGGCAATATTCGGCGTGGATCTTGACGATGCCACCCGTGATATCTTAGGATACTGTGTCCTTGGAGGTCTGGGACTTGCGCTTATTATAATTGTGTTGAACGCCGTTTTTGCAAGACTTTATAAGAAAAGCAAGAGCCTCAGCATACGCGAGGGCAGAAAATTTATAACCGAGAAAATTGAGGAGGCGGAAAAGAACCTTAAAAGAGCTACTGTAAAAATAGTTATGCTCCGCATAGCGCTTGACCTCTATTCCGCATTTATTCTCCTATTCGGTCTTGGCGTCGCATTCTGCATAGGAGCGGGACAGGCATCCGCCTTATTCACCCTTTTCCCCGCATATCTCATATTGGGATTCTTCAACCGAATTCAGCTTGCATCTCCAGTAGAGGATTTCAACGAATACGCAAGCGAGGAGGACTATCCTACTCTTTACAGCCTTGCATATAAGGCTCAGAGCGCCGTTAATATGAAGGGAAAAATTAAAATTCTCATTGTGGGAGGAACCAATGCGGGAATATCCAAAATCGGAAAAGCGGTTTGCATTTACGTTGGTATAGGCGTTCTTAATATATTAAACGAGGACGAGCTTTACCAGGTGCTTATTCACGAGTTCTCCCACAGAACGAAGGACGGCGACCCCAAGGACCGTGAATACCGTCTTTTTACGTACATAAACGAAAGCGAGGAAACGAAAATAAATTTCTTCTGCAACAAGATGTTTATTTTCCTTGATCTTTTGTACGCATTTGAATATATGGTATACAAAACCGTTGCCTCACGCTCCGTTGAATATATCGCAGACAAGGCTATTGTAAAGGTAGGAAACCCCGAAATTGCCGCATCCGCCCTTACAAAGCTTGCTTACGATGAGCTTTTCTCCCGTGAGATCAGCTTTCATATGACGGAAAATTTCTACGCCCCCGAGGAAAAGCGTAGGAACACGGGCAGACTTGTGGCTGATTCATTCCGCAACGCCTTGGAAAAGCGCAAGGACTTCTGGGATGAGCTTATAGCAAATGAGATCCAGCCCCTTTCCTCAACTCACCCCATAGTTCGTAACAGAATTGATGCCTTAGGAGTTACGGATGTCAAGCTCCTTCCCTTTCCATCAGAGGGCGAATACTACAATGAAATCATAAAGGCTACGGATTTCGTTGACGAAAGCATATACAAGGACAACCTTGAAAATTACAAAAGCGAGCGAGAGGAAGCATATCTTAAGCCCCTCTCCGTTGCGGAGGATTGGTTGAAGGATAAAAGAGAGCTTTCTCCCGAGGATGCCCGTCCCGTAATGGACGCCCTTCTTTCTCTTTCGATGTATGACGAGCTTTATGAGCTTTGCGATAGAATAATAGCATCAAGCGATAATAAATTTCTTACAGCCCACGCATATATGATGCGAGGCAGAATACGCCTTCTTAATTACGATAACGAGGGTATAAACGATATTTATACTGCGATTGACGCAAACAGTAACTATATTGAGGACGGACTTAACCTTATCGGTGAATACTGCTGTGTACGCGGACTTGAAAACGAGCTTAACGAATACCGTGAAAGATCAATGGATATTCAGCAATACAATCTTGACGTATACAGTAAAGCCTCCGAGCTTAGCTATAACGACAACTTAATTCCCGATACCATGCCAAAGGAAATGCTTGACAGTATTCTTGATTTTATTAAGGCTGCGGGCGGGGATGCCATAACCCACGTTTATCTTGTAAGAAAGCAGATTACAGACACCTTCTTTGCCAGCGTTTTCGTAGTAAGATTTGAAAACGATACTGAAGACGACGTAATAAACGATGCTATGGATAAAATATTCTATCATCTTGATACCCGTCCCGAGGATTGGCACTTTGCTCTGCACTTTTTCGACGCCCGAGTTTCCGCCGCAGTACATAAGGTTGAAGGCAGTTGCGTTTACTCAAAATCATAAAATCACAAAAAAAGAGGCTGTCTTAATGCGACAGCCTCTTTAAATTTAATGTGCTTTTTAATACGCGTCTATTGGGAATTGTGTCGGATCGTAGAACGTCAAGCCGTTACGTTCAACCGAGTAAATTTCGTCGGTTGAATGACCGCCCTCGTTATAATTGGAAATAATGCTCATTCCGTCCTCAGCGTTGTAGACCTCCAATATAAAGTCATACTCAGTAACTTCGTCGTAGGGGTCTGCATCAGCTTCCAATTTTGAAACACCGGGGGAATAAATGCCGTGGCTGGGACTAGCATATTCGAAGTCACCGTAGAAGATATATACCTCTTTCTTAAAGTCGGACTCACCAAAGGAGTTAAGCGCTACGGTTGCAGACTTTCCGTACAGAATCATACTTCCGACAAGCTCGGCTTTTTCATCATCAGACAGAGTGAAATCATCCTCCGTCTTATTGAATTTAGCCTTTATTTCCTCCTTGGTATAGGCTCCGAAAACAACGTATGCGTTATCGTAAACGTTTATACCGTCCCAAGGATTGGGGTTGCCGAATTCTCCTCCGTAAATACGAACGATAGCCTTTGTGAGCACTGCATGCGCCTTGTTATCATATGCAGTACAGCCGAAATCCGATTCGCCCGCATATCTGTCTATGCCTGAAATTACAACACCGCCGTTTTTACCGTCAAAGTATCCACCGTAAATGTCAACGGTTGTAGCTCCAATAACCTTAAGTCCGTAGTTTATGGCAATACCGCCTCCGCCTATGCCGGATGAGATCGATCCGTTTGAGTTACCTATAAAGTTGCCGCCGTAAACCTTGATAGTTCCGGAGCCTGTGTCATTACCCGTAGCCTGTAAGCCGTTACCGAAGGTTGCTGTAAAGCTGCCGTAATATACTACGATATTACCACCGTTAAGCTCTACCGCATGTCCGCCCGTAAGACTCTTTCGGCTTCTCCAGTTGTCGTACTTACCATCCTCCTGTGGATAGAAAATATCTCCAACCAGATTTCCCGTAGTGTTAACTATAATCTCTTTATTAAGAGTTCCGATGGGCTCCGTTCTTCCGCCAACGCCCATAGTAATGTTACCGCCTGAGCAGTATACACCGCCGCCGGATCTTGCTTCAATATTACATTTCTCAATTACAACGCTTCCGCCATCTACACAAACTGCGTAGCTTCTTACCTTTAATCCGTTATAGTAATATTCGCCTGTTTGATCCTCGGCTTTGAGAACACCGCCGGTATACGGAGAGTTCTGCAAGCCTGTGTGTATAAAGTTTAGTTTTCCCTTACATACAAGGTCACCGCCGCTAACGTAAATGCCGTGAAGGTTATCGTAATCGGAAAAGGTTGCAATATCCATAGAAGAGCCAAGCGCAGGAACCTTGATATTATAGTTGTTCAAAAAGGACGTATTGTTGGTGTTGCTGGAAACCACTGTATACACAGCGTTCTTACCCGCATTATCGTTAAGAGTAAGGGTACCACCCTCAAGGTCAATCGCAGATGCCTTTACTGTTCTTATAACACCGCCATTCTCCATTATCAAGGAGCCTCCCTTAAGGGAAATGCCGATCTCGTAGCTTTTGATATCCGCACCGTCAAGAATGATTTGGCTGGCATTATTGCTTGAAGCCATAAATACGCCGATGGATGCGGCAACTGTTCCTGTTTTGGACGTAGGATCGTTATAGCCCACGTTTACCTTTGTTCCTGTAAGCTTAATGGATATGATTTCATTTGAGTTTGCGTATATACCGTAACAGAAATTGTTGCTGTCAAGGGTAATGCTTCCGCCGGTCATATCAACTGAACCGCTTGTGGACATAATTCCTATGGAATTTTTATCCCTCAAAAGAATATCATAGCTTTTAGCCGCTACAGAACCTCCGTTTTCCGCAAGAATTCCTACAGAATCCGTACCGTTCAACGTGATTTTTGAGTTTGATCCACTCGTGCTGTTGAGCTGTACCATTCCCTGCTCTGTACAAATACCGATTTGATTATTTCCGTTAGTCATCGTAAATGACGTATCGGTTACTGTAAAGCTATTACCCGGAATATCCGTATTAACGGTTGAATAAATTCCGTTTGTATAATTTCCTTCAATAAAGAATTTAGCATTTTTCAAGGAAAGGCTTCCGTTGTTCATATAAACTGCGGATGCAAGTATTTTGTCCGACGATGTTGCTTCAACAGTCTGCTTTTTATAGAAGCTTCCCTCATTTATGTGAAGTACGCCATTCTGCATTGAAAGAATATTGTTGTTACTGCTATGGAAGAGTCCCGAGCTGATATCTACGGTAGCCTCTCCGTGGTTAAGGATACAATATCCCTCTCCCTGTCCTGCCTGAGAGCCCGAGCCGAAGCTTGGGTCAGTCCATATAAAGCTTTCAAAATAGGATGCTCCGAAGGCTGACATATCGTTACCCTTATCGGTTAACGTGTTTGTATTAAGCGCATCGGGAACACGGGAAGAGAAAACTCCCTCACCTACGCTGATGACTCCGCCGCTGGCGTTTACACACGCCGTTGTGGAAAGACCGAAATAAGAGTAGAATCCACCGGTCTGTACTTCAAGAGTACCGCCCTGCATCTGAATAGCCGCGTAATATTGGGACGGAACATCTATGTTCGCTGCGGATTCCACAGTATTCTCATAAGCGTATACGGTAATCTTTAAATAATCGTTTATTGCGTAATCATCCGGCAAAGCAGCGCTTTCATATTCATAAGTGCCATCATGAACATAATAGGTATAATACCAGCTTGCATCCGACGGGCTGTTAAGGTCCGATCCTGCCGATGAAACCTTATCGGAGCGATAGTAAAGATAAGTATCCTCTGGGATATAAAATTCTCCGGTTCCGAGACTTACGGGCTTATCAACACCGAAGCTTATGCTTTTATCCGATGCGAGAAATACGGATTTGTCACAATACAAATTACCGTGGGTGTATACTATCTCACCCATATTTACCGGATAAGAGCGTATAATTGGCATATAGCTGTTGTTATAGGTATGGTGAACTACCGTATTTCCTACCTTCTCGTTTATCACAAGATTTACGAGCTGCGGCTCATTTTCAATGACTGTGCGTTCTGTTGAGGGAGTGTTTTCCAAAATATCGTGATTATATGAAAGATATTCGGAATAGCGTGGGCCGCTTTCAAAATTACCTGTTACAACTGATAAAGTACCGCCTGTGATGTTAAATACAGAGCCAACGGGATTGTATAAACCGCCTGTCTGCTCTGCCGAGGAGTCAGTTACGGTAAGCTTTACTCCCGGGCCGATATTCAAAATAGGCTCAGGACCGTTACGCTGAATTTCAATACCGTTCAAGTCAAGGATAAGGTCCGCTTCAAGGTTTGCTGACTGTTGCGTAATGATAAGGGGGTTTTCAATCTCCTTACTAAGCTGAACGTATGTGTAGCCCTGATTTATAGCAGCAAAAAGCTCCTCCTGTCCCGTAACGACGAATACGCTGTTTACAGTATAATCAAGGTCCGTTTTCGAGTTATACGTTACATCTGTATTTCCTACGTATTTTGAAAGCGTGGGAGCTGTTATGGTTACGCAAAAAACAAGAATTACAACCACAAGGGCGACTATTTTTATTCTTTTTACTCTTTTCATAGCTCTCACTCCTTCCTGTTTCAAGTTAGTTTTCATTATTTGTTTGCTCTTTGTTCAAAGGTTATATTTACCGATAAAGGATAGCTTTTTGAAAAGCTTTGGGAAACGTAATACTTACGCATTGACGGAGTTCCCGCATGGGTGCTAAAGGGGGATGAAGACGTATATACCGTGGTGTCTCCGTATGTTCCATCAGCCTTGATAGGTGTATAGCTTACAGTTTTTGCAACCACATCAACCTCTTCGTAATAACGGGAAATATCTTTATATACCGTGTTTATTTGTGGTGCGCTTACGCTTTCTTCATTCATTACGTCATTTGGTACGTAAACGCTTTCCTCATTTAAAACAACGTACGGATCTCCCGTGGATACAGCTCCCGTCTCGGAAACTCCTCCGGCGTATACATCTTTACGCATTACTTCTCTCTCCTGAATTACCGTTACGGTTCCAACAGGTCTTTTTTCAATCGTTGTAACCGTTTCGGTGGTTTCCTTAAGGCTTACCGACGCTTGATTTCCATTTGAGTCAAGACCCGATACGCTAAGCACCTCGGTAGTAATAACGTGATCTGATACAGACGTTTGCTCGTAAACTATAAATACCAATGTTCTCTGCTCAAGCTTTTTCATATTTGCGGTATAATTGCTTCCCTCACCTGTACGGGATTCCTCATACCAATTCTTTGTCGTACTCCAGCCTGTATTGCTGTACGCAGAGGATACATTTGAAACATCGGGCTTTACCGTTGTTTCAACAGTCGGAGATACCGCATTGACTACAGAGCTTGTTCCTGCATTATATACCTTTATACTGCCAAAAACAGGCTCGGATATATCTGATAAAAGCTCTGTTTTTTCCGAATTTGCATAAACCTTGATGTTTTCATGGGTGCTTTGAAGCATGAGCTGCTGGCCTGAATACAAGGTTTCCGCAGCATTTTGTGTAGTCTTATCTATGATAAGTCCGCCCAAATGCGTATCGTCAAGAACCGTTGTAGGTACTAAACGCATTGTATGCTTGTTTGTAGTCTTTACACCTGCGGGAAGCATAAAGTCGGGAGTGGTTACAGTAATATCGTAATAAACCTGAGTTTCCTCAAGTACGATTGTAAGGGGGGAAAGAAGTGTTCCGCCCTCAGCGTTAAAGGCCGGATTTTCCATAACTATCTCTGAAATATCCCATAAACGGAAATTGAGTGTCTGCTCCTTTGTTTCCATTTTAGGAGTTACGCTGACAATTACCTTACCATTGGGAGTGGACGCTGTTGCGGTATAGGCAGTCATATCGTTTACCGTTGATTTTGAAACCGTAAAATAAAGATCATTACCGTCTATCGCATTCGCTAATACCTTATCTCCGTTTTTATCATATACATCGCCTATGTAATTTTGACCGTTGTAATCAACGCTGTCCGCTGTACTGAAGGCGTTTTTTGTAAGAATATCCGATACCACTATCTGCGGAAGCATTGCGGAGCCGTCATTATCAATTATCTGAAAAGCCAAGCTTTCCGCAAATATTTCGGGAGAGGTAAAGGTTATTGAGTAGCCTGTACGCACAGTATTTACCTTTTCTCCCTCGAAATTATTTATGGAAAAATCAATTGTACGAATGGCGTTCATAGCTACAAGGTTCTCATAATCACCGTCCAAGCCGGTTCCCCAGAATGCCGTATTCGTAAAGGAAAGGGCGCTGACGCCGTCTATGGATGCGGAATAGGAGAAAAATCCTATGGAAGAAGCGCCTTTACCGTTTTCATCGGATATGAATTTTGCATAGGAGATAAAACCGCCGGCAGCAATTATTATAGCAAGTAAAATACTTATAAGAGGTACAGTATTTCTTTTTAAAAGCTTTACGCACTTATTCATTCTTTATCTCCTTTCACCGTTTCTTTATTATGCTCATCGCTGTTCTCATCATTACCCGTATCAAATAAAAATGAGGCTATCGCAACGAGAATTACGAAGCCCGTAAGGTATATCCATCCACGGTTTCGAACCCATATGAGGGTAGAGCCCGCTCCTTCTTTTATCTTAATAACTTCGCCAAGTATCTCATCCTCGCTAACGGGGAATCTATCGTTTGTATTGTTTGCATCCCCTTTGGTAATATATTTACCGTCTGAGGTTTTTCCGACTATTCTATGGGTCGTCGGTACTGTTTCGTCATCCCGTAGATATGTTATGATATCATTTATTTCATAATCCTTCGTTTTTGTTATCACGATAAGATCGTTTACCATAATTTCATCCTGCATACTGCCGCTTTCCACACACAGGAATGAATAACCGAAAAGTCTCGGCACGGGATACCGTATGATATATTTATCTATCAATAGCCATACGGCGGTAACAGCTATAAACAAAATTACCGCACTTAAAGCTGTCGATATTACGATTTTCACTATTTTTGTTGTTTTTTTAGACACCGGAGCCGCCGTTTTCATGTTAATCTACCTGCTCCATTATCACTCCGAAGCTGAAATCAAGCTTCGTATTTACATTATATTTAAGATCAATTGTCTTGCCCTGTGAGTATGCGGCAATAACTGAATCAAGCTCGTTATAAAGAGCCTTTTCCGCATCATCAGCGCCGTTTTCGTAGGGCCATTCCCAACTTATTACAAATCTTAAGTCAGCTTCAGCAGCTGCGTTTACTGTATATTCAAAGCTGTTTAAATACGTTATCATCTCAGCAAAGCTCTTTTTGCTGAAAATTTTAGTTTCAACCCCATTATCATAAACGGTAAGAGACCATTTGATGGGTACGTAATTGACGCCCGAATATTTTACGGAAACGTCTTCTCCGTCTGCGCTCATTGTAATTTTTGCCTTTACCTCTGCACTGCCGGTTATGGTCAGAACCATCTCACCCGATGTGTCAGGTGTTACTACGGTTCCCTCAGCCTGCGCTCTTACTGCATAGTCCTCATTCTTAAGTCCCGCCTCTGCCTTAACACCGCCTTGATAATGCTGTGAAAACATATTTGAGCCATCAAAATTAATATTAAATCCCCAAGCTGTTGCGGACGCCGTGGGTGAATCATTATCAAATTCAGAAACAAATTTCGCATACATATTGCTGACGATAGTTGTAAGAATCGTTGCAAACACAAATAAAACAAGTGCCATACGAATAAAGATACTAGATTTTGCGCCTTGTTTTTTCAATATGACACCCCCCTACCTGATATTATGTTCAAAAAGCAGTAACCGATATGTTTACTGCTTTTTATTCCTTTCTTCTTTCATACGCATTATTTCCTTGCGTATTTCTTCAATTCTTTGATCTCTTTCATCCTTTTCGTTATTCTCGCTTCTGTAGGATCTTAAAAGTAAATATACCGCTAATATAAGTACTGCGATCATTACGAGTGGAGCTCTTAAAAAATTAATTATTTTTCCTATTCCGCCGACATGGAAGGCTACTCTGCCCTTGACGTCCTTTATGGATATGGGATCGTCGTCCGCATTATTTGCCGTACCACGTGTCGTAATTTGGTCACCGTCCACCTTTACGACCTTGTGTACCACAAGGATTCCCTTGGACTGATATACAATTACATCATCAAGCTCTATGGACTTGTCCTTAACAACGAAAATAAGATCGTCAACGGAAAGCTCCGGCTCCATACTGCCGGACATTACAACGCCGACGCCGAAGCCCAAGGGCATCGGCATCTGATCGTTCATCAACATTTTTGCATTCATACTGTATATTCCGAAGCCCAAAATCAAGCTTATGACTATAAACAGGATGATTCTTTTAATTAACTGCTTTTTCTTTTTTACCATTTGTTTGCGCGCTTGTTAAGAAGCCATGAAACGTAGAATATGATCATAGCCACGTTTATAAACAAGAGGATGAACCAAAGCCAACGGATGGTTCCGCCATGCTCTACCTCTGTCTTGCCTTCTTCATTTACAACTGTACCGCCCTTTGCGGTGGGATCAATATGCTCCTCTGCGTAGGTGTTGATTTCAAGAGATACGGACGCGCCGCCATTACCGTTTCCCAAATCGGCAGCCGACTGGTTACCGAGGTAGGTATCAAGCTCATCGTTTCCGCCCTCGTACTCCCACATTATCTCAAGAGTAAAATTCTCAAGAGAGCTTGCGCCGAGCTGACTGGGGTATGATATTGTATCAACGTCTGAAATAAGCTTCCATTCGGACTCTGAGCCGATGAGATATTTGCCTGTATCCGTATAAAGCTTGACCTTTAAGGGAAAGGTGATCTCGTTATTCTCCTTACCGCCGAGAAGAAGGTTGAAGCCTATATTCGTATCGTATCTTACGGCAACGTTACCGTCATTGAAAAGAGCAAATTTATATTCGGACTTGGAGCCGGGAGCAATAACCTTATCGCCGTTTTGGGATACTATAGTCGTTTTTCCCTCTCCGTTCTCATAGCTTGATTTAAATATGTTTACCGTAGTTCCGCTTTCCCACTTTTTGCCCTCGCCGTCGCCTATTTCAAAGGAGGGATTCTTTCCTACAACGAAGAATATATCCTGATCCTCAGGTAAAGCATTGTTTACCTTAAGAGCTATAACACCGAGAGTTACAAGGAGTAATATGAATACGATATTTACCATTAACATAATACGAACGTATACGGAGCGTTGTTCTCTTTTATATTCGCTTACCGCACTTTCGTATGCTTCATTAGTTTGCAATACCATTACCTCCTATTCAATAATATAGATATTTGAAGAGTTAGTTTATTTGAGTTATTGATACGTTAAGAGTAAAGGAAACGGTAGGCGACGTTGCAAGCATTCCTATTTTTGTATCCCTCTCGTCACTGTTCATAGCGCCTGCAGGAGCCGACGAGGAGTCATAATCCCATTTCCAATTCACCGATACTGTCTTACTTAGCGACGTACCGGCATTCATATCCTGTGACTTGTAAAGTCCTCCGCCTGAGCTTGCAGATCCTGTGGAATCGCCTGTCAAAGCGGCAATCACCGCATTTTCAAGCTTTTCTTCAAAATCAGCAAGGCTGTCTCCGTTTTCCATAAAGATCTCTGTGCTTCCTATTGTAAACACCAAGGGACAGTAATCAAGACTACCGCCACCCTCGGAAACAGTCCAGCCCGTAAGCTCGAGATTTGCTTCAACTGTATAGCGTATAGCAACCTCGGGGGTACCGCTTAACGTTACCGTTGTAAGAGTACCGCTTGTTCCCGGCGCTACTACTTTTTTATTCAAATCAGAAGATACTACGGTTTCACCGTATGCATTACTGAACGCGCTATTGCCTGCGACATTGAGCACTATGCCCCATTTAGCCACGCGAGCGCTATCCGTAGCAGTACCTCCCGTAGTATATTTTGCAAGTGTTCCACTGATACCGCACGTAGTTATCAAGCAAAGCATCAGTAATATCGCGGCGAGCTTTAAATACTTATTTTTAAGCATTAAAGTTCCTCCGTAAAATATTTATTTTTACAATTGGTCCAATATTTTGGGCAAATTGGAAAAACAAATATTAGGTCGCATATCCCCACCCACAGGGAGTGGGGATACCGACTTAATTATAAGCTTTTAATAGATTAAATTGTTTTTATTTAATAGATTAAAGGAATAATTGGTTTTGATTAGTCGATCTGAGTTGCTGTGAATTCGATGCTGAACTGAAGATCTGTCTTTGTATTAGCATCAGTAACTGTGCCAGCTGCAACATTACCAAGGTATGTATCAGCTTCATCATTAGATGTTTCGAATTCCCATTCCCAAGTAATTGTATATGTTTTAGCAACGGATACTCCGGCAAGCTTATCGCCAGAAAGACTTTCAAAGTATGTTTTTACTTCTGTAAGTGTCTTGTCGGAAACAACATCGTTTGTTCCGTCGTTTACTGTAAACTTAACAGGATAGTAATCAGCAGCCAATGTATTGCCGTCAGCTACAACTGTATTCTTGGGAATCATTACTTCACTTGTAATTGTAACGTCAACATCAAAGTTGAAAGCCACCTCAGGTGTACCTGTAATAACGATTTTGATACCACCAGTTGTACCGGGAGCTACAACTTCTGTTGTAGATGAAACGGAAAAACCAGCACCAATTGCTGTTACAGGATCTGTGTTAATAGCTGCATCGTTCTCATATTTCTTAGCAAATACGTCTGTGCTTGCTGCGTCATTAAGATCTGTTGTAGTAATTGTGATACCCCAATGAGCTACGCGAGCAGTATCGCCAACTGTAGCATTTGTGGTGTACTTAGCGAAGGTACCGCTGATTGCACAGGTTGTGATAAGACAAAGCATAAGCATTACGGATGCAAGTCTTAAGAATTTAACTTTTTTCATAATTTTTCTCCTTTTTAATTTGTGTTTAACACTGAATTTTTTCTATTTTAAGCTTACTTTTTTATATTTTAATCGCTCGGCTCTCCTTAACCTTGCGAATAAATACCTTTAATCCTTTTTGTCTTCTTCGGGTTCTGCCTCGGATTCGGTCTCAATCTTCTTTTCTGCGCCTGCCTGCTGACTCTTAAGAGCCTGAAGCTCTGCCATAAGGGCTTCAATATCGTTTTCCTTAACCTTATCCTTTTTCTTTGCTCTGTACAGCTCATAGCCGACAAGAGCTGCCAAGGGAACGAATATACAAATGATAAGTCCCGCGGTGGACTGCATAAACATAGCGATATGTCCCACACCGCCTATGCGTCCGCCCTTGAAAAGTCCGACGATATCGTCCTCACATACGGGCATTTTATCCTCTGTATTATTGTTTGTACCCTTTGTGGTGAAATAAAGCTTGCCGTCCTTTACGTAGGGATCCTCGTAAATTTCGTGGGTTACGATGCTGGTTCCGTTACCTGCGGGGTCGAAGAAGGAGATTACGTCGCCCTTCTTCAAGGCTTTTATCTCATCCTTATCAAGGACGTGACATATGATCAAGTCTCCCGCGTTGATATCGGGCTCCATGGACTCGGTAAGTACAATAAGGGGAATTTTTCCGCCGATGCTGGGTACGTCATCGCTTACAAGACTCTTTATGATAAGGGTACAGTTTATAACAAGAACAGGAATTAAGAGTACACACAGTACGATACCTACGATAGTGCTTATTTTCTGTTTTTTATCCATAGGTGTCGAGTTCTCCTTCTTGGGAGCGGTATCCCCTGTGCTTTTCTTAAAAAATTTAAACATTTGCAGCTTCCTTGTTTTCTTCAGTTTCTTTTGCCTTCTGGCGCTGTTCTCTGCGCTTTTCTCTTGCCAGCTGCTTCTTGTATTCCTTTTCCTCTTCTATCTGCTGGCATACGCGGTCAATACCGTCCTTAGCTACGCCGACTGCAGAGGGCTCATTGATCTTAACAGAGGTTGCCGCAGGCTTCATCTTTACGTTGTTTTCATTTGCGTAAGCCTTGAAATCTCTGTCGATAAAGATAAATTCGCAAACGATCTCACCGCGCTTAATCATCATACGAACAAGACGGTTAGCTCCTATCTTGTAGTCGGTATAGTTGTTATTGCTGAATTCCTTAACACCCTCTTTGGAAAGAGCGTGCTTTACGATAGCGTCGTAAAATTCCTTGTAAAGTGAGGAAAGCGCCTCGTATTTTTCAGAGTGGGTAAGGCGGGTCTTGTTGAAGGTAACCTCGCTTTCGTCATGCTCCTCTACGATTTCAACAGGAGCGGGGATTTCTTCTTCAATTACGGGAGCGGGAGCGATAACGGGCTCTTCCTTAACGGGTGCCTCGGGCTCTTTAACTACGGGAACCGCCACCTCCTTGATAACTGTAACGACATTCTCCTCTTTGTCGTTCTTCTTTTTTCTTGACTGACTTGCAGCCTCACGAACTATATCCCTTGCTATTACAAGCACGGAAAACAGGCAAAGCATACACAAGAAAATCATAAAAAAGGTTAATGTGATTTCCAAAGCTTGTTCCATCTGTCTCTCCTTATGTAAATTTTCTCTCGTTCCGAAGGTATTCGGTTTTATGCATATTTATACACATCATTCCACGCAAGCCGTTTTGAAAAGCCTATGCGCTTCTTCTCCTTAAAATACCTTTAGTATGATAATTATAAATAAAAAAAAAGCCTATGTCAAGCAATTTTGAGAATTTTGGAATTATATACAAATTTTAAGCATTTAAAAGCTCAAATAAAAGCCGTTTTTTGTGCAATTTTATTAACATCGTCAAATAACTCACGCGTAGCGCACGCATAGCATACTGTTTTTCCTTCCTTTTCGCTTATTCATAACGCCTTCGCGTATGTTTTTTTAGTGATTTTCCAGGAAAATATTGTTGACAAGTCAAAAATTTCACATACGTTCGTATTTTTTTGCACACAACATCCGGTGCCGGATTTTTACTGAAGCTCGCGTATGACTTTGTATTTTTAACTCTGTACAAGGCTTGCATATATGCCATTTTAACCTTATTTCGTACAATGTACGCTCTGTATACGCAGATTTATACCGACGTTGCAATATCACCCCCTATTTCACCGCATTTTGGTGAATTTTTCATATACGTTTATGGATTTTTGACACTTTCCATCTCATATAGTCGTAATATTTTTCATTTTCTCCCACGGTTTTCAAAAAATCGGCGGTCTACGGACATATTTGCCGCATACCGCCGAAATAAATATTCAGTTCAATTATTCCGTTAAAGGGAGTCTATATATTCCTCAAGCTCCGACTTGATCACAGACACCTGAGGACCGTATACCACCTGCACTCCGTTTCCGCGCTTTATCACTCCCCT
>JAZQLK010000179.1:0-7825 GCA_045542635.1 Eubacteriales bacterium | reverse complement strand
GCAGTTGATATTTTTTTAAAAAAATTCCCGACAGACTTTAATATCTGTCGGGTAATTTTTATTCATTTTCCGTACGTATAGTAAACTCATCGGGAATGGAAAAAATCTCTTTTTTTAAAAAGGTTGGATAAAAATATTCATCCTTTAGTCTGTTGAACTCCAGCCATTCGAATAAGTGAGTTTTGTTTTTCTCGTTTGATGTAAATATACTTCCTCTTTCAAGCAAGTCTGTATCCTTAATATCCATTAAAAAATATATACAAATCTCGTGATAATTCAATTTATCTACATCTTCATTAAAAAATCCTTGATTAAGCCAAAGAGGTCTTATTATCCTCGGTGTAATGTTCAGCTCCTCCTGAATCTCTCTTATAACCGCCTCCTCGGCTCTTTCTCCAAGCATAACTCGTCCTCCCGGAAGATAATAATACGGAGAGCGTTTATCGTGCATAGCCAGGATTTTTCCGTCGGAAATTATAATGGCGCATACTCTGTAATTGAATTTTTGATTTTCCACCTTGAAGGATATATCCATATTGACAAGGACCTCCTATAAATTAAAAATATATTTAATTTACGAATCAGAAGTTCTCAAGGAATTTCTGCAATTTATTCGCTATAAGCTCGTGGCCTGCGTCGCTGGGATGGAGACCGTCGGGCATATATTTTTCGCACCACGCCCAGTTCTGACCGTACATTGCGCAGTCGCGGTAAAGGTCAAGAACGGGAATTCCGTAAAACTCGCAAACCTCACGTACGGCGCGAACGAACTCAACCAAGGGACGGGCGTTTGTATTTCCGTCCTTAACTCTGTTGTTATGGTCAAGTACCTCGTTAAGTCTGTGAAGGGGAGTCATAAATATAATGGGCTTATCCTTATACGTGTTGATAAGGAAGGTGCAAAGATTATGAAGTCCACCGTAAAATGTATGAATATCTCTTGAATCCATATCCCCGAGAGGAATAGTACCGTGGCCGAAATCGTTAGTACCGCCGAAAACCACTACCGCATCCGCATCGTGATTCATATGGGGTGCGCGAAGGTTGAAATCCTGGTCAAAGGGATGATCCGTTACAACGGGCAAACGGGCGATCTTTGTTCCGCCCTTACCGTAATTGCGAGCCTCTGCAAGACCGCATCTTATTCTCAAAAGCTGATGAAAGGGCTTAGTACCCCAATCGCTTGTACCGTGTCCTTCTGTAATGCTGTCGCCTAAAAAGTTAATTTTCTTACCCTTAAGTTCCATAATATACCTCAAAAATAAAAATGATTAGTGGCTTTCACCACTAATCATTTTATCACATATTTTTTCTATTTCAACAGTTTTATTAAAATTTCTCGTCGGATTTCTGAAGAAATGCTTTAAGCTTTTCGCTCTTGGGATTTTCAAACAAATCCTCGGGGCTTCCCATCTCCTCAATTACTCCGTCTGCCATAAATATAACCTTATCGGATACGTTCTTTGCGAACTCCATTTCGTGAGTAACTATAATCATAGTTCTCTCACCCGACTTAAGCTCCTTGATAACCCTCAAAACCTCGCCCGTAAGCTCAGGGTCAAGGGCTGACGTAGGCTCGTCGAAGCAAAGGATATCGTGCTTAAGCATAAGCGCTCTTGCAATAGCAACTCTCTGCTGCTGACCTCCCGAAATTTCGCAGGGGTAGGATTTTGCCTTGTCGGAAAGGCCTACCGATGCAAGAAGCTCCTCCGCTTCCTTGATTATGGCTTCTATCTTTTCTGCCTTTTCCTCTTTTGTAAGCTTCTTGTTTTCCTTTACTCTCAGCTTAGGAGCGAGAGTAAGGTTATCAATTACATTATACTGGGGGAAAAGATTGAACTGCTCGAATACAAGACCCATACGGAGTCTTTTATCTCTTATTTCCTTTTCGGTGTAGCTGTCCTCTTTTTCAGCGTCGATTATAACCTCTCCGTTTACGGAAATAGTACCCTCATCCGCCTTTTCAAGAAGGTTAAGACATCTTAAAAGAGTTGTCTTGCCGCTTCCCGACGAGCCGATTATAGAAAGCACCTCTCCCTTGGAAAGTGAAAAATCAATTCCGCGAAGAACGTCTACGTTACCGAAGCTTTTAAATATACCGCTTACCTTTAAAAATTCCATAATTTACACCTTATAATAGCTTAATTTCTTCTCAAACCAGCCAAACAGGAGCGTAAGCACTCCTACGAACGCGAGATAGAATACCGCAGTGTAGAATAATGGCCAGATAATTGCGTACGCCATAAGCTCCTCGGCAACCCAAATTATCTCTACTACAACGATAACGCGGGCAAGAGCCGTATCCTTAACAAGAGTAATGATTTCGTTACCCATAGGAGGTACTATTCTCTTTATAACCTGCATAAGGGTTACTCTTGTGAAAATCTGGAGCTTTGTCATACCAAGAACCTGTCCCGCCTCGATCTGTCCTCTGGGAATTGCCTCAATACCCGCTCTGTATATCTCGGAGAAATAGCAGGCGTAGTTAATTGCAAAGGCTATTATGGTAGCATTGAAGCGACTGAAGATAGGCGTGCCGAATAAAAAGCCCGGAAGGTAGAAAACTATAAAAAGCTGAAGCATTAGAGGAACGCCTCGTATGATCCATACAAACACCTTCACCGCTATTTTAAGGGGCTTAAACTTGGACATTGAGCCGAAGGAAATGATAAGACCGAGAGGAAGCGCGAGAACAAGAGTCAGCGCAAATATGGTGCAGGTCATTCCAAATCCTTCAAGCAAACTGAGAGTTACTTGCCAAAAAGTCATTTTTTACCTATTTCTATGATTATTTTGCAGTCTTTTTTGCAACGAGTGTATCTGTCAAACGAACACCGTACTTTTCAGCAAGTGTGTCGAGCTTACCCTCGTTAAGAAGCTCAACGAGAGCGTCGTTGATCTTTTCGTCAAGGTCGCTGTTCTTTCTGCAGCCGATGGAGTAAACCTCGGGGTCGATGTTGATAACGTCGAAGGAAACCATAGCGAGGTCGGAGTAGTTGCCTGTGCCAACAAGCTCTTCTGCAAGAAGAACGTCGATTACTGCAAAGTAAGCAGCGCCGGACTTAACCTCTGCAAATGTGTTCATCTGGGATGTAACGCCTGCGATCTCAACTGTTGTAACTGTCTTTGCGTAGGATTCGCCTGCGCTTCCGATTTCAGCAGTACCCTTCTTGCCTGCGAGGGAGCCTACGGATGTGATGGAAGCAAGATTATCCTTCTTAACAACGATGCACTGCTTGTTATCAGCGTACGCATATGTAAAGTCAACCTTATCTGCTCTTTCGATGCCGTCGTCATCCTTTGCGTTGGATGTGAAGCCATTCCAGATACAGTCAATGTTACCTGCGTTAAGCTCAATGTACTTGTTGCCCCATTTGATTTCCTGGAACTGGATCTCAACGCCGAGCTTTTCACCAACGAGCTTTGCAAGCTCTGTATCGAAGCCGATAAAATCACCCTCTGCATCAGCCTTCAAGTCGCCGTCTGCATCAAAGTAGTTCATAGGAGGATATACTGTATATCCAACTACGAGTGTGCCCTTTTCATCAATCTTATCCCAATCGCTCTTCTTGCCCCAGGACGCAAGAGTAAGAGCGGCTGTCGCGATCATAAGAACCGCCATAATTACTGAAATAATCTTTTTCATTTCTTTTTCTCCTTTTAATTTATACTTTAGTTTGCTAAAGTGCTTTTACATTATATCACAAAGAGGGCATAAAGTCAAGTAATATTTATATTTAAAGGAAAAAAAGACATTTTCAAGCCTTATTTAAAAATCATTTAAGTTACATTTAAGTTATAAAATGTATACTTAAATCAGCACGGGGAACGTAAATAGTGATTCCCTCAACTTGAAATAAATATTTTCTGCAAGGGAAATGTCAAGGGGGTTATGCCCCCTTCCGCATTCTAAGGTAAAGGATGGCTTGTTAAACTCCTTTATGAACCAATCGGTAAGACCTCCGTAGGACGCCATTCCCTCCGCCTCGGATAAGGAATAGCCCGTCATTTTTGCAAGACGCCTTGCGATAAAATCGGATTTCGGCGCTGACTCCCCCCTTGATTTACAGAAAATTTCCTCACCCTGTGTATGAAAAGTGAGTATACCGTTTATTTTTTCCTCATTAAATCTTATGTATGAAGCAAGGGCTGCGGTTTCGGGCTCGCTTTCGGGCGCTTCTCCGCTATAACGGGTTTTGCCTGCGGTTACGTTGTTATCCGCTTCTATTTTTTTATACTCTCCGAAATAGGCATTGTAATTGTGATTAAGGTCTACTCCCCGTCCGTTTGCATTCCAATCGGAGAAATCCTCGCTTCCGTTATACTGTAGCAGTCTTTCTCTTAAGGGATTACCCTCGTCAACTCCGTAAAGTCGGTATTCCACCCCGTCGGGGTTGAGCATAGGAACGATATGTATTTTGCGCATTTTGTAAAGAACGCGGGTATTCAATCCGTATGCGTATCTTCCCTTTTCTATATAATCAGCGTATTCCTCAATGAATTTAACCGTAACGGACGTGCAGATATTTTCCGCCGCGTGATGGGTGGAAACGTAAAGCACCCCCTTCTTTGCGGTATCTTCTCCTATTGTGACTACGGGAATTGCTCTTCCGAGAACGGATCTGCCAATGTATGAAAGCTTTACGAAATCGTATCTTTCGGTAATTTCAGTAAGCCTTTCCACAAGCTCTTTATGAGTAAGCTCCTTGATTTCTGTCATTTTTAACATATACCTCCTTAAAAAATTAAAAAAATTGTAAAAAATGAAAAATATTTTGTTTTACATACTTTATTTTTTATTAAATATATGATAGAATAGATGCAATGTTGTTTAAAAAGGTGTTTTATGAAAGAAAAAAGATTTTACAAAACGGCTTTTATAGCCATTCTCGGCACCGCGGCGCTTTCCGTTCTTTTTTCTCTGATATATTTTATAGCAGATGAAAACATTGACGGCGGCACTCTTATGTACATCCTCTACTACGTCAAGGTAGTGTGCGACCTGCTTGCCAACTTTGCGGGCTACGGCACCATCATTTACGCTATGACGCATTTCGGATGGTACGACAGCCTTAAGGTTTCGGGAGTTTATTTCTTAACGGTTCTTATGTATTGGATCTATCAGACCATCGTTTATACGATTTTCGGAAGCGATATTTCCTCAATCACATCAACCTACGGCGATTCGATTTCCGATCTTCTTATGTATAACGCATTTTACTTCCTCGGACAGCTTGTAATTACCCTTATGGTCCCTGTGGTTATTCTTATGCTTATCTGCCGCAGGTATATCAAGGATAAGGAGTTTGTTCCCTTCGGTAAATTCGTTAATTTCAAGAACCCCGTACAGAGAGCTATGGCGATATTCTGTATCGTTATGTCCATCGTAAACGTTGTATCCTTCCTTCTCTTCAACGTTTTACCCTTCCTTATTCAAGAGGGATTTTACATTTATTTCGACGAATTCAAGACCATATTGCTCCAGACGGCGCTTACGATTCTTGAAAACGCCCTTCTCTATCTTGCCGTTCAATATATTGTGTTTATGCTTGCGTTCAGATTCTACGACGCCAATCTGAAGGAGTAAGACACAGTTTATGAATAAAATAAAAATTAAAATAAATCGCAAAGGAAACATCATGAAAAAGAAAATTATTTGCTTATTTCTCGTTCTTGTGTTTGTAGTTTCCCTTACATCCTGCTTCAAGGACGAAAGAAATTACGATTACAAGGATATGACAAAGTACATCACTCTTCCCAACTATCAGGGACACGTTGTTGAGGTTTCTAAGGACGTTATCCAGAATACCGTTGACTCCTACATCGTACAGTACTCAACAGACCTTTATAAGGCTCTCAAGGGTGACAACATCTACGTAAACCTTAAGTTTACAGAGGTTAAATACCTTGACGAAAGTCAGACCATCGACCAGAAGGGTAACGTAATTGAGTCCCTTACAAAAACCGATTACTTTATCGAAAAGCTTGGCGACGGCAACTACAATAAGACACTTGAGGATTTGATTATCGAGTGGGGCGTTCAGATCACAAAGACAACAGAAAAGATCATAACTCTTCCCAACGACCCTATGTTCGGCGAGCATCAGGGCAAGAAGGTTTACTTCTCCTGCCAGTTCGTTGACAAGGCTTGTCTTAAGGGTGACGTAGTAAAGGCTAAATACGTAGGCTACTATCTGGACGATAAGGGCGAGATCAAGCTTAACGATAAGGGTGAAAAGGACTCCTTCGACAAGAGCGAGGGCGCTACCTTCTATCTCGGTTCCCACCTTGCAATCGAGGATTTTGAAAACGGAATCATCGGTATGCGTCTTGGTGAGTCCAACACGAAGCAGATCAAGGCTACTTTCCCCGAGGACTACTCCTCCGAGGATCTTAAGGGTAAGACAGTAATTTTCGAGGTTACTGTTCTTGAAATCAGAATCGTTCCCGAATATAACGACGAGTTTGCAAAGAAGCTCGGTCAGGATACAACCGAAAAGCTTGAGGCTGCTATTCTTGACAACTATGCTTACACAGAAATGAGCAATTGGCTCTTTGAAAACTCCGTATTCATCGAATTCCCCAAGAGAGAATACAGAGATTTGAGACGTTCCTTCGAGGAGCTTGACGCTCTCTATGCTTCCACCTACGGAATCACATTTGAGGACTACGTTCTTATGTACTACGGTATGACAAAGGATGAGTACATTAAGGATTCTATGAAGCCCGACCTTATCTACTACGCTATGGCTCAGGCAAGAAACATTGTTCCCACAGACGCTAATCTTGCTGCTGCAAAGGAGGCCCTTGTAGAGGAATATACACAGAATTACATTTCACAGTACTCCGGTATCACAAAGGAGGAGGCTCGTGAAATGGCTATCGAAACAGTTGAGCACGATCTTGGCACAGCGGTTATTTACAACGAAGCTATCTACGAGCTTGTTGACGCTCATATCAAGGCAAGCTACACTGTTAAGCTTACAGACGCTACCTTTGAGTCCGTAACAGTTAAGAAATAAAAAATTACAGTCCCGACACTCCGTCGGGACTGTTTTTGTATTCGCTTCTCAGATAACAAAAAGAGATTTTGCGCTTTTGCAAAATCTCTTTTTATTTCCTTGCATAAATATTATCTTATGCCAAAATTTTCAAGAACGTAGTCCATATCCTTATCGCCTCTGCCGGAAAGGTTAATAAGAATTGAGCCGTGATCCATAGTCTTTGCAAGCTTCATACCGTAGGCAACCGCATGGGAGCTTTCGATAGCGGGGATAATACCCTCCATTCTTGCAAGCTTGAAGAATGCGTCGATGGTTTCCTCGTCGTCGATGACGTCATACTTAACTCTGCCGATCTCCTGAAGGAATGCGTGCTCGGGACCGGATGAGGGATAGTCAAGACCGCTGGCTACGGAGTAAACGGGAGCGGGATCGCCGTTTTCGTCCTTAAGCATAATGCTGTTGAAGCCATGCATAATTCCCTCTGTGCCGTACTTAAGGCTTGCGGCGTGGTCGCCAAGCTTAGGACCTCTGCCAAGGGGCTCGATACCGTAAATATCAACGGGATCGTTTAAGAAGCCTGCGAAAAGTCCCGCAGCGTTGGAGCCGCCGCCCACACAGGCAACGATGGAGGTGGGAAGGTGTCCTGTCATATCAACAAACTGCTCTCTCGCCTCAATACCTACCACGCTCTGGAAATCTCTTACCATCATGGGGAAGGGGTGAGGACCGAGAACTGAGCCGATGCAGTAGATACAGTCCTTATATTCCTTGCTATATGCGTCAAATGCCGCGTCAACCGCTTCCTTAAGGGTTGCAAGACC
>JAZQLK010000178.1:0-8034 GCA_045542635.1 Eubacteriales bacterium | reverse complement strand
TTTACGCTTCCGTCGGGATTGAAGAGGGGCAGCTTTTCAAGATAGATAATATCGTCTCTTTCAGTAGCGTCACCCTCTGCAAGAATAGTCATTCTGCCAACTATATTTCCGCCTGCGGAATGAATAAGCTCCTCAATTGCGCGAAGAGATTCTCCTGTAGAGATAACGTCGTCAACGATAAGAATACGCTTTCCCTTCATTCTCTTTGCATCCTCGCCGTCAAGGTAGAGCTTCTGCTCCTTTGCGGTGGTGATGGAATGAACGGTTACGGATACGATATTGCTCATATAGAGCTTGGGGCCCTTTCTTGCGAGAATGTATCTCTGATTACCGTTAAGACGCGCCATTTCGTGAATAAGGGGAATACCCTTCGCCTCTGCGGTGATCATATAATCAAATTCAGGCGCCTTGGCAAGAAGCTCCTTTGCGCAAGCGGTGGTAAGCTCGGGGTCGCCGAAAATTACGAATGCGCCTATGTAAAGGTCATCGGTAACCTTGCAGAGAGGAAGCGCTCTGTCAAGGCCCGCTATTTTCATATTGTAATATTTCATATTTATCACCTGTAATTATTTTACAAAAATTTTGGTTGTGCCACCCATATAAGGCTGAAGCGCAACGGGAATATTTACGCTTCCATCCTCGTTAAGGTTGTTTTCAAGGAATGCGATAAGCATTCTGGGAGGAGCTACAACTGTGTTGTTAAGAGTATGAGCGAAATACTTGCCGTCCTTAGCGTTTACTCTGATCTTAAGTCTGCGAGCCTGCGCGTCGCCGAGATTTGAGCAGGAGCCAACCTCAAAGTATTTCTTCTGTCTGGGTGACCAAGCCTCAACGTCAATGCTCTTTACCTTAAGGTCTGCAAGGTCGCCTGAGCAGCACTCAAGCGTTCTTACGGGGATATCAAGGGTGCGGAAAAGGTCAACCGTATTCTGCCAGAGCTTGTCAAACCACATAGGGCTGTCCTCAGGCTTACATACAACTATCATTTCCTGCTTTTCAAACTGATGAATTCTGTAAACGCCGCGCTCCTCGATTCCGTGGGCGCCCTTCTCCTTACGGAAGCAGGGTGAGTAGGAGGTAAGCGTCTGGGGAAGCTTCTCCTCGGGGATAATGGTGTCAATAAACTTACCGATCATAGAATGCTCGCTTGTACCGATAAGGAAAAGATCCTCTCCCTCGATCTTGTACATCATAGCCTCCATCTCGGCAAAGCTCATAACACCCGTTACAACCTCACTTCTTATCATAAAGGGAGGGATACAGTAGGTAAAGCCTCTGTTAATCATAAAGTCACGTGCATAGGAGATAATTGCGGAGTGAAGTCTTGCAATATCGCCCATAAGGTAGTAGAAGCCGTTACCCGCTACCTTTCTTGCACTGTCAAGATCAATGCCATCGAACTTTTCCATAATCTCAGTATGGTAAGGAATTTCAAATTCGGGAACAACGGGCTCGCCGTAGCGCTGCACCTCTACGTTTTCGCTATCGTCTCTTCCGATGGGAACAGAGGGGTCGATAATGTTGGGGATCTTCATCATAATAAGCTTGATTTTTTCAAGGTATTCCTCCTCAAGCTTTTCAAGCTCCGCAAGACGCTTTGCGTTATCGGCAACCTGCTTCTTAACAGCCTCCGCTTCCTCACGCTTGCCCTGTCCCATAAGAGCGCCGATCTGCTTTGAAAGCTTGTTTCTGCCCGCTCTTAAGCTATCAGCCTCCTGCTTGGATCTGCGGTAGGTCTCATCAAGCTCAATTACCTCGTCAACCAAGGGGAGCTTTGCATCCTGAAACTTGTTTCTGATATTCTGCTTAACGATTTCAGGGTTTTCTCTTAAAAATTTTAAATCGATCATAATTTCCTCCAAAAAATAAAAAACACCCCTTACAAAAAAGGGTGTAAAAATTTACACGGTACCACCTTAAGTTTATCTCACGACCTATAACGCAGTCAGACGGCCACAGCTTTCACGGGCAGCTCGGGAACGGAACACCGCAAAATAAGTATGACACCTCTCATCTATGGCATCACTCTCTGTACATATTTGGAAAGCGGCTATTTTTCCTTCATAGCTTTTCTATTGTAATTATCACCCAAAATAAATTGCTTGTCAAGTAATAATCAAACTTTTTTTAGCATATGGTATTATTGAAAAAGCTTTTAAGGAGATAAAAGAATGAATGATACAAGCTTAAATTCGCAGACGTCTAAAAATGTTATACTAACGAGGATAAATTCAGATAACGTAATTACCCACGAGGTAAGCGAGGAGTTTTCCTTACCCGATTACGTACCCGAAGTACGGCGTGTTCTCCACACAAGAGCATCGGTGCTTCCTGAGGGTAGGTTTATTTCCGATTCGGGAGCCAATACAAGCGTGGAATTTGACGGAACGGTGACATACAACGTAATATACACGGATGACGAGGGTAAGCTATGCTCCACTCCATTATCAAGCAGCTACGAGGGGCAAACGGTTATAACAGGACATCCCGACAATGTATTTATTGACACAGGTGTTGACAGCGTAATATGCAGAGTTACCGCCCCAAGACGGTTGATTATAAAAACAAGGCTTAAAAGCAGACTTCTCTCCTTTGCCGACGACACAATTGAGGAAAACATTAGCCCGCGCTCATTAGCTGATGAAATGTACATAGAAAGAAAGCAGAAAAAGTTAAACACAGTGTCGCTAAAAAGCATTTTTATGCAGAATATAAGGATGTCAGACAGATTTGACTTATCGGGCAAGGAGGACTTAACTCCCATTATGTGCGATGCGCAAATGGTAATTACGGAGTGCAGAGCTCATAACGGAACCGTTGCCGCCCGCGGATACGTAAACGTTTCCTGCGTATGCACCGATAAGGAAAGGGAAATAACAGTAAATAAATCCTTACCCGTATACGAGGAGCTTGAAGCGGAGGGGGCAACCCCAACGGACGTTGTCCGTTGCGTGGGTAGATGCGTAAGCCTTTCCATTTCAAATGAGCAAAATAATGACGAATCCTCCTTATTTTTCGACGTTTCCTGTGAAATCGAGGGAGAATTTTACAGAAACGAGGAAAATCTCGTAACGGAGGATTGCTATTCCACGAAGCACGAAACGGAAGCATCCTATAAAACTATCGACACGTATTCCGTGGTTTTGGCAAAAAACTCATCGTTTTCCATAAACGACAAGTTCAAAAGAAAGGATCCCTCTATTGATTCCATCGTTTACGTTTTATGCGACGTTTCAAGTGAAAAATCAGAGCATAAAAACGGTAAATTATCCCTTCTCGGCAAGGTAAACGCAACCGTAATAGGCAAATCAAAGAATGACGATTCCTCGGGTGAATATATATCGGAGGGCTATGAAATACCATTCAGATACGATTTACCCTGTGAGGGCAGCGATATTACAACGAGAGTAAGCTATACACCATCATTAACGGGTGCGAGCTACGAAAACGATAAATTCTGCATTTCTATGGAAATGTATCCATCCGTGTCGGCATTTTCGAGGGATGAATGCAGAATACTTGACAGCGCTATAATAAAAAAGGATAAGGAATTTAAAAAGGACGCTGCCTGTGTGCGTGTTTTCTTTCCGAAGGACTGTGATATTCTTTGGGAGGTGGCAAAAAAATTCCACACAACCGAAAGAAAAATAGTTGAGGACAATTCTCTTTCAGCCTATTCCCTTGAAAACGTAAAATCCATAATCATATAATAAACCGCCGCGTATACTTATAGTATGCGCGGCTTTTTTACATATAACTTCATAAAAGGGAAACAATAATTAAAAAATACTGTCTACGGAGGAAATATGGTATTTTCTGACACAAGCAAGGGTTCAGTCGAAATAAAAAACAAATATTTCGGCACAGACGGTTTTCGGGGCGAGGCTAATGTGGATCTGACCTCGTATCAGGCATACAGGGTAGGACGTTTTTTAGGCTGGTACTACAACAAGATCGGCAAAGAAAATAATAGAGCAAGAATCCTTATAGGCAAAGATACGAGAAGATCCAGCTATATGCTTGAATACTCTATTATTGCAGGTATTACCGCGTCGGGCGCGGATGCTTATATGCTCCACGTTACGACTACGCCAAGCGTATCCTACATCACAAGATGCGATGAGTTTGACTGCGGCGTTATGATTACCGCATCTCACAATCCCTTTTACGATAACGGCATCAAGGTGCCTAACCGATACGGTGAAAAGCTCGACGACGAAACCGCATCATTGATTGAAGCATATATTGACGGAAAGCTTGAAAAAATAGGCGCTTTTGGTGACGATATTCCCTTTGCCAGCCGAGATAAAATAGGAAAGATCGTTGACTACACGGCAGGAAGAAACAGATACGTGGGCTACCTTATTTCCATAGCCGCCCATTCCTATAAAAATCTGAAGATCGGTCTTGACTGTGCAAACGGCGCATCCTGGTCTATTGCGAGATCGGTCTTTGATGCCCTTGGGGCGCAGCTGTACTTGACGGGAGTTTCCCCCGACGGACTCAATATAAACAACGGAGTTGGCTCCACTCATATTGAAAATCTGCAAAGGCTTGTTTATGACAACCATCTTGATATCGGTTTTGCCTTTGACGGAGATGCCGACCGTTGTATCGCAGTCAGTGAGGACGGTAATATAGTGGACGGAGATATTATTCTCTACCTTCTTGCAAGACGTCTCAGGGAAAAGGGATGTCTTAACAAAAACACCTTAGTTGCTACGGTTATGTCCAATACGGGACTTATAAACGCTTTGAAAAAGGAAGGCATTGATTACGAGCTTACCTCTGTGGGGGACAGATTCGTCTATGAGCGTATGCAAAAAAACGGCTACACCTTAGGTGGGGAGCAATCCGGACATATTATCTTGAAAAAGTACGCCACAACGGGTGACGGAATTTTAACGGCGCTTATGGTGACTGAGGAGATATGCGACAGAAAATCCTCTCTATCCTCTCTCGTAAAGGACGTTACCCTTTATCCCCAGATTACAAAGAGCCTGTACGTAAGAAGCAAGGATGAGGTTATGGATGACAAGGATATAAGATCCTTGATATCGAAGATCGAGGAAGGCTTTACGGAGGGTGGACGGATCCTGCTTCGCAAAAGCGGAACCGAGCCCGTTATAAGAATTATGGCGGAATGTAAGACCGAGGACGAGTGCAAAATGCATATTGAAAGCATTACAAATTTAATTAAGGAAAAAGGGTATTTAAATGGATAAAATAGGCGTAAATGATTTATTTGAAAGCATCCCTTCTACACTTGTTCCCCTCTTTAAGGATATTACCTACCCCTGGGAGGCAATTCCTGAAATTAAGGACTATATTAAATTTCTCATATCATCGGGCTTACAGGGATATAGAGAGTATCAAGCGGGAGTTTTTATAGGAGAAAACGTAAAAATTGACAAAAACGTAAAAATAATTCCGCCTGTTATAATTGGCGACGGATGTGAAATCCGGCACGGAGCGTATATAAGAGGAAACGCCATCATACTCGAGGGCTGCGTAATCGGTAATTCAACGGAGATAAAAAACTCCATACTTTTTCCAAACGCCGCCTGTCCTCACTATAATTACGTGGGGGACAGTATAATAGGCTCCTATGCTCATCTCGGCGCAGGAGTAATATGCTCCAATTTAAAGTCGGATAAAACGGAAATTTACGTAAAAGGCAACGAAAAATACTGTACGTATCTTAAAAAAATGGGCGCAATTCTCGGCGACAGGGCTGAAATCGGATGCGGATGCGTGCTTAATCCGGGAACGGTTATCGGCAAAAACACAAGCGTATATCCCTTAACCGGCGTTCGTGGGGTTATTCCCGAGGGCTGTATAGTTAAGGATAGCAAAACAATAATTAAGAAAAAGTAAAAATCAACCACAGAGTCGGTGATTCTGTGGTTTTTTCGTTATTATTGAATTTAAATCTCTTTTAAGAGAATAATAAATAAGAATAAAAACCTTAAACAATAAAATTTTGAAAGGAAGCTTTATGATAACTTTTACTTATAAGATAAAGGATAAATTGGGAATTCACGCCCGTCCCGCAGGTATGCTCTCTAAGCTTGCCAAGGAATATGAAAGCGAAATTTATATTGAAAAGGGAGAGAAAAAAGCTCTTGCCACAAGGGTTATCGCCATTATGGGAATGGGTATTCTATACGGAGATACAGTTACTGTAACGGTTTGCGGAAGCGACGAAACAAAAGCCTCCGAGGCTATTAAAAAATATTTCACCGAAAATCTGTAAGGAGATAAAATGTTAAGCTTTAAGGGAAAGGGAGTTTACGGAGCTATAGCCGTCGGAAGAGCTTCTCTGCTTATAAAAAATGGGGGCGCAGCTACAAAACGAGTTAATATTGAAAGCGTGGAAAAAGAGCTTGAGCGTGTCGATAAAGCCCGAGAATCAGCTCATTTTCAGCTTGATGAAATATATAAAAAGGCTATTTTAGAGGTTGGAGAAACGGGAGCGCAGATCTTCGAGATTCATAAAATGATGCTTGACGACGAGGACTATCTGGAGTCCATAGAAAGTATTATAAAAAATCAAGGAGTCAACGCGGAATACGCCGTAAGCGTGGCTTCAAAAACCTTTTCCTCCATGTTTGAAAATATGGAGGACGCCTATATGCAGGCGCGAGCTTCCGATATTAAGGATATTTCCTCCCGTCTTATTTCCTGCCTTTCGGAAGAAGACGGTAATGAAAGCTCTCTTAAGGAAAGCTCCGTAATATGCGCTTCCGACCTTGCCCCCAGTGAAACCGTTGCTCTTGACAAGAGCCTAATTTGCGGAATCGCTACCTCCTTCGGCTCTGTAAATTCCCATACCTCCATACTTGCAAGGAATATGAATATCCCTGCGGTTATCGGTCTTTCAGAGGAGTTTTTAAGCTCTGTTCACGATGGGGACACGGTAGCCATAAACGGATACACGGGTGAGGTTTTTATAAATCCCGATAAAAATACTATGGACAAAATAGATGCTCTCATTAAGGAGGATAAGGAGAAAAAGCTGCTTCTTGAAACGTTGCGAGGCAAGGAAAATATTACCCTTGACGGCAGAAAAATAAACCTCTACGCCAATATAGGCGGAGTTGATAATCTTGGCGCTGTGCTTTTTAATGACGCTGACGGAATCGGGCTTTTCAGAAGCGAGTTTATCTATCTTGAAAGCGACAGCTACCCCACGGAGCAAAAGCAGCTTGAAATATACAAAAGCGTTCTTGAGGCTATGGGCGGTAAAAAGGTAATTATACGCACCCTTGATATAGGAGCCGACAAGCAGGTTGGCTATTTTTCTCTCGAAGCCGAGGAAAATCCCGCGTTGGGATATAGAGCCATAAGAATATGTCTTGACAGAACCGAGGTTTTCAAGACTCAATTGCGGGCCCTTTTCAGAGCCTCCATATACGGAAATTTAAGTATTATGTTTCCTATGGTCACAAGCGTGTGGGAGGTTAACAGGATATTTGAAATATGTAAGGAAATTAAAAGGGAGCTTGATGCCGAGGGTATAAAATACGCAAAGAAGATTGAAATGGGCATTATGATAGAAACACCTGCCGCCGCTATAATAAGCGACACTCTCGCCCCTTTTGTGGACTTTTTCAGTATAGGTACTAACGATTTAATTCAGTATACCCTTGCTTGCGACAGACAAAATCCGCATCTTGAAAAATACGCCAATCCCCATCACGAGGCGGTTTTGCGGCTTATCAAATACACGGTGGACAGCGCCCACGCAAACGGAAAATGGGTAGGTATCTGCGGTGAGCTTGCCTCCGACCTCTCCTTGACGGAGAAATTTCTGAAAATGGGCATCGACGAGCTTTCCGTGTCGCCGTCCTTCGTTCTGCCCCTGCGTAAGAAAATAAGGGAAACTGACCTTAAAAAGTAAAAAAGATGCGACAAGTGTCGCATCTTTTTATTATTTTAATGCCAAAATATCTATCAAGTCTTCACCTTTTCAAAAGGTGGCTGTGAAGCAAACAAATGATGTGCTCTAACAAAAATTTTATTATTCATATA
>JAZQLK010000177.1:0-7162 GCA_045542635.1 Eubacteriales bacterium | reverse complement strand
CCTACCATCCGACTTTACAGAACCATTCCAGCATCCGGTTGAAGGAATTCTCAAGCCGCCTTCTGTACCAAGGATAATGGTGTCACCGGGGGTATCAAGGTTCATAGCCCATGCAATACGGAAGTCGAGGATTATACCGCCCTCAAGACGGATAAAGCCTGCCGCAAAGTCCTCAACCTCAAACTTTTCAGCGTATTCGGGGTGCCAAGGATAGTTCTTGGGGTCAACGCCGAAGAAGTTGGACGTATAGCCTGTTACTGTAAGAGGCTTGGGATAGCCGATAGCGTTAAGAACCATATCAAGGGAGTAGCATCCGATATCGCCCATAGCGCCGATGCCTGCGGTCTTGTCCTCAATAAAGGTTGTACCGAAGGGGGTGGGAATACCGCGACGGCGACCGCCGCCTGTCTGAATATAATAGATTTCGCCGAGAACACCGGACTCGCAAATTTCTTTAACCTTTTTCATATTGGGATTCATTCTGGGCTGGAATCCGATGGAAAGAATTTTACCGCTTTCCTTTTCAGCCTTTCTCATTTCAACAGCCTCGTCGAGAGTTACGCACATTGGCTTCTCGCAAAGAACGTGAACACCCTTCTTAAGAGCGTAAATAGAGCATTCTGCGTGGGTTCTGTTGTATGTACAAACGGAAACGGCGTCGATATCTGTTTCGGCGTCAAGAAGCTCCTTATGGGAGAGGTAGCATTTAGCGTTTGTAAATTCCCATTTCTCGGCGAACTTTTCAGCCTTGCCGGGAACGAGGTCTGCAAGAGCTACAACCTCTACGTCCTCCATCATTTTATACTTCTGCGCGTGAGCGTCAGCGATCCAGCCTGTACCGATAATACCGACCTTAAGCTTTCTGCCTGTCTGTACCTTTTCCTCTGTGGGGGCATTCTTGAATTCGTCAAGTATGCTCTGAGTATCCTTTTTACTCATTTGTTTATCCTCCGTAAAATATATTGGATAATCCTATTTTAGCATTATTATACAGATATTTCAAGTACGCTAACAAAAAAACAGAAGCAAAAAAATGTCATATTTTGCAAAAAAAGTGTAAATACAAGAAAAAATATGGTATACTGAAATAAACAAAATCACGGAGGCGTTTATGAAAATAAAAAACTCAAGGGCGCTGAGCTTTATTGCGGTGGCTCTTATATACATAGCTTGTATTCTCGTGGGGGTGGGACAGTACGGATATTTGCCGTATTCAACGCCTGTTAATCTTCTTATCGCGGACACGGCGGCGACGGTTACTTGCTTTATATTCAGTCTGATATTTAAAAACTCATCGGTTTACGACCCCTATTGGAGCGTTGCTCCGATTATTATCGTTGTGGGCTTTGCTATTGTAAACGGACTTAACGCCCTCGGCGTAATTATGCTTATCGCCGTTTGCTATTGGGGCGTTCGCCTGACCGCCAATTGGGCGTATACCTTCCACGGGCTCTGCCACCAGGATTGGCGCTACACCATGCTTCACGAAAAAACGGGTAAATTCTATCCCATAATAAATTTTGTAGGTATTCATTACGTTCCTACCCTTGTGGTTTACGGATGTATTTTTCCCGTGGTTGCGGTAATTGAAAGTAAGCCGGAGATTAACGCATTAAGCGTTATTTTTGCGGTTCTTTCCTTCTTCGCCGCCACAATGCAGGGAATTGCGGATATAGAAATGCACAGATTCAGAAAAAACAGAACGGGTAATTTTATCCGCGTAGGACTTTGGAAAAATTCCCGCCATCCGAATTACCTTGGCGAGATACTTATGTGGTGGGGAATTGGACTTTCCGCAGTCTGCGCAATGCCGGATAAATGGTATCTTATAATCGGCGCTGTGGCAAATACGGTTTTATTCCTTTGCGTAAGCATACCTATGGCTGACGGCAGACAGTCGAGAAAGGAAGGCTTTGACGAATATAAGAGAGAAACGAGAGCTCTTTTACCCATAAGGAGATTTAAATGATTAAGATAATGTTCGTGTGCCACGGTAACATTTGCAGAAGCCCTATGGCGGAGTTTATTATGAAAAATCTTGTAAAATCCCGTGGGGAGTGTGAGAATTTTCTGATTTGCTCATCTGCTACCAGCACCGAGGAAATATGGGGAGGCAGGGGTAATCCAATGTACCCTCCCGCAAGGGATGAGCTTAAATCAAGAGGCGTGCCCTTTACGGAGAGGGAGGCTGTGCAGCTGAAAGCCTCCGATCTTGACAGGTATGACCTTTTTATAGGAATGGATAGCGCAAATATCCGAAATATGCATAGAATTTTAGGCAAGGGGTGCGAAAACAAGGTCTATAAGCTTCTTTCCTTTACGGGAAGCGACAGGGACGTGTCCGACCCTTGGTACAGCGACCGCTTCGATATAGCCTACGAGGACATTTACAAGGGGTGCGTTGCCTTGCTTGATTTTATAAATAATGGCTTGCCTTTGAAAAAATAATATTAAAGGGGCTTTTATAGCTCGAATGCACGGAGGGAGCTGCGGCTTATGACAAGATTTTACGTAATAACAGATATACACAGCAGCTACAGTGAAGCGGCACAGGCTCTTACGGAAAAGGGATTTTTTGAGGATAAGGATGCAAAGCTTATAGTGTGCGGTGACTGTCTTGACAGAGGTAAAGAGCCCTTTGAAACGGTGGAGCTGCTTTTGAAAATAAAAGGAGAGGGCAGACTGATACTTATAAGAGGTAATCACGAGGACCTTTTTGAGGATGCCTTGGCAGATATTGAGATGCTGGGCTTTGAGTCAGTTCTTGCCGACGGTGTTTCCCTCGTTAACGGAACGGCAGAAACCCTTCTTACCCTTGCAAAAATGACAAGGGAACAGGCTATTTCCTCCCCCTTTACTCTGGTATCAAGAATCAGGAAAACAGATTTTTATAACGAAATACTTCCCGAATGCAGAGATTATTTCGAAACGGAAAATTACGTGTTTACTCACGGCTGGATACCCTGCGAGATGTACAGAGCGGAAAGAGAATACGACGTGTACGGTAACGGTCAGCTTCAAAGACTCGGCTACAGATCCTTCAGATACGATTCGGGCTGGAGAAATGCTTCCCTCGGAAAATGGAAGGCGGCAAGATTTCTTAACGGAATGGATATGGCGGTAAAGCACAAGGCTACAGTCCCACATAAAACCGTGGTTTGCGGTCACTATACCACGTCCTACGGACACTCTGTCCTTGAAAAAGCATCCGGAGCGGAGCGTCCAAGATACGGGGAGGGAGCGGATTTTTCCCCGTTTTACGCCGATGGAATAATAGCCCTTGACGGACTCGTACGCCATTCTGGGGTTATAAACTGTATCGTTATTGAGGATAACGAGCTTTGATTTGAACTTTACGGTAAAAGCGGGAATACGGAATAATATGAAAACAGTTACACCGAAATTTTATAAGGATTTTAAGTGCATAGGCTCCCAATGTAAGCATAGCTGTTGCATCGGTTGGGAGATAGATATTGACGGGGATACTGCAAAAAAATACGAAAAGGTCGGGGGAGTGTTTGGAAAAAGGCTTCGGGACAGTATTGACAAAAGCGGAGAATGCCCCCATTTTATACTTGGAGATAAGGAAAGATGTCCCTTTCTTAATAAAAATAATCTTTGCGATATTATTATAAATCTGGGAGAGGGCTATCTTTGTGAAATATGCGATGCCCATCCCAGATTTAAAAATTACTTCTCCGACAGGGTAGAAATAGGGCTCGGTCTTTGCTGCGAGGAGGCTTGTCGCATAATTCTTTGTGAAAAAGAGCCCTTTTCCCTTGAAATTACGGAAAATAGCGTGCCCTGTGGCGAGCTTTCCGATTATGAAGCGGAAGTAATTGCTGATCGCGACCTTGTGTTGCTTAATCTTACGGACAGAAATCTGTCAATAGATGAAAGAATAAATAAGGTGAATTCCCTCGCAATACCGCCTCTTTCTCTCGGTAAGTGGGCAGAATACCTTTTATCTCTTGAAATAATGTCCGACCAGTGGCGCGCCTTACTTGAAAGCGCTAAGGAAATAAAATCTCCTCTTACTCATTTCGGATATGAAAAAGAGCTGGAGGCTCTTATGTGTTATTTCGTCTACAGGTACGTGTTAAACGAGGATTTTGACGGAAAAAGCCATACCGTTATAGCTTTTTCTGTACTTTGCAGTCGAATTATCACTACGCTTTGGTCTGAATTTGCCGAAACGGAGGAGGATAAAACGGAAATATGCCGACTCTTTTCCCAGGAGATAGAATACTCAACGGAGAACGTTTCATCTCTGATGAGCTTGATTGAGGAATACAATGAAATATAAAAAAGTAGTAAAGGGCAAATTTATTTCCCGTCCCAACCGATTTATAGCTCGGGTGGAAATTGACGGGATGGAAGAAACGGTTCACGTAAAAAATACGGGCAGATGTAAGGAGCTTTTGCCAAAGGGCGCAGCTGTATATTTAAGCGTGTCCGACAACCCGTTAAGAAAGACGAAATACGATCTTATCGCCGTAAAAAAGGAAAGAGAGGGCAAGGCTCCGCTTTTAATCAATATGGACTCCCAGATCCCAAATGACGTATGCGACGAATGGCTTAAGAAGGGACTTTTGTTTTCCCCCGACGCCGTTATAAAACGGGAATATACCTACAAAAGCTCACGCTTTGATTTCTATATAGAGGACGGAGAGCGCAAAATATTTTTGGAGGTTAAGGGATGTACTCTTGAAAATGGCGGAATAGCCTCCTTCCCCGACGCTCCGACGGAACGAGGAGTAAAGCATATAAAGGAGCTTGCGTCGGCTTTGGAGGACGGCTACGAATGTTATATTTTCTTCGTAGTCCAAATGAAGGAAATTGGTCAAATCCGTCCGAATGATATAACTCACAAGGAATTTGGCGATACTCTTCGCGAGGCGCATAAAAAGGGGGTCAAGGTTATTGCCTACGATTGCATAGTTACCCCCGACGAAATAGTGATTGACAAAGAAATTACTGTAAATTTAACCACGGAGGAGGGGATTTTATGAAAAATGAAAGAAAAAGCGTTATAGAATACGCCCTTTCCTTACCTAATACGGGGGCAGACAATCCCTTTGAGGGGGACTTTGATACAACGGTGCTTCGCCATACCGATACGGGAAAGTGGTTTGGAATAATTATGAATGTCTCGGGAGATAAGGTGGGGCTTGACGGAGGCGTAAGAGTTGACGTAATGAACGTAAAGTGCAGGCCCGAGGATGCGTTTGTGGCAAGAGAAGCGTCATATGGAATCGTTCCCGCCTATCATATGAATAAAAAGCATTGGATTTCAATTATATTAAACGGTACTGTGGAAATAGAGCTTACGGAGGCTCTTTTAGAAGCAAGCTACGATTTGACAAGCAGAAAAGCAAGGAAGGTGAAATGATATGAGAAAAAATTTCGGAGTTAAGCCAATGGTATACCCTATGCCCGTATTTATTATCGCCGCTTACGATAAAAACGGGGTACCTAATGCAATGAATGCGGCGTGGGGAGGCATCAGCGAGGAGAATGAAATTTCAATTTGCGTAAGCGCTGACCATAAGACAACCTATAATTTTCTTGAAAGAAAAGCGTTTACAGTAAGTATGGCAACCGCCGATTACGTAGCCGAGTGCGACTACCTCGGTATAGTGTCCGGAAATGACGTTCCAAACAAGCTTGATATATGCGGCTTCCACACAGTAAAGGGCGAATTCGTTGACGCCCCCGTAATTTTGGAGCTTCCTATGTGCGTTGAGTGTAGGCTAAAGAGCTATGACCCCGATTCATGCCGCCTGGTTGGAGAAATAGTAAACGTAAGCGCGGGCGAGAGCGTTCTTTCCGAAAACGGGAAAATAGACGTAAAGAAGCTTCGTCCCATTACCTACGATAGCTCAAACCATAAATATATCGTCCTGGGAGAGGTGGTTGGTAACGCCTTTTCCGACGGAAAAGCTATTAAAAACGCAAAATAACACACACGCCTCTTGAAAAATTATTAAGGAGAAGCTATGGTAACATTTAAAAACGAGCAGGCGGAGGACGTGGTCCTCGTGTGCGATGGCTTGGAATACAGGCTTATCGGTAATAGCAGTATGGACGTTGACCTGAATAACGGAAGCTGGTTTACAGTAAAGCATAGTCGTTTTCTTGATAACGGACAGAGCTTTTTTGAAAAGACGATAGGAAAAATTGCAAAGGGCGTAGTACTTATAATTGATACCTCATATATGGTTGAGCAAGTCTCACCAAACGCTGAAATAAGGATAAAAAACGGTGTATATGAGTATAGAACAGGGGATTTTGGATACTTGTTTTTTGATGTTCTGACCTTGGGATGTAAATGCTCTGTCAAAGGATGTAAAAGTGTTAACGAAAAGGAAGCTCTTAAAATGCAAAAGCTATTACGTACAGAGGATGCTATGGATTTTCCTCCGTTTACAACTATCGTTTCATACATAAAATATAGAAAAATAAAAAAACTATGCAATAATAAAACAGTTTTGGACTACATAAAAAAGAGACATATTTAATTTTATAGGAGGATATATGATAAAGGAAGGAATGAAGGCGCCGGAATTCACCCTTTTAAATAAGGATGGTGCCGAAATAAAATTAAGCGATTTTTACGGTAAAAAGGTAGTTTTGTATTTTTATCCCAAGGATAGCACTCCCGGATGCACAAAGCAGGCTTGCGCCTTTGCATCCGCATACGAGGATTTTAAAAGTAAGGACGTAGCGGTAATAGGAATAAGCAAGGACAGCGTTGCATCCCATATAAAATTTGCGGAAAAGTATAATTTACCCTTTATTCTTTTGTCCGACCCCGAAAGACAGGCTATTGAAGCCTACGGCGTATGGCAGGAAAAGAAAATGTGCGGCAAGGTTGGAATGGGTGTTGTCCGTACAACCTTCATAATCGACGAAAACGGCAATATCGAAAAGGTTATGGATAAGGTAAAGCCCGATACAAACGCAAAAGAAATTTTGGAATATTTAAGTAAATAAAATTCACCCCGAATCGCCAATGGATTCGGGGTGCTTCTTTAATTATTTTTGATTTTTTCTGTAATCAATATAGCTGTTAAGCCCTTTTATAATGGGCTTGAAGAGGTTTTTGGGAATTTCGTCAATTTCGAAAAAGCGAAGCTCATTTACCTCTTCGGGCTGGCAT
>JAZQLK010000176.1:0-2048 GCA_045542635.1 Eubacteriales bacterium | reverse complement strand
TAAAACTAGCGCTTAGGCACAGACAGGGGACGGTACCACAGAGAGAGTGCAGACACACAGATGCAGACAGGGGACGGTTCTGTGTCTGGCAATCAAGTGAACCAAAATAACAAATAAACCCGGCGGGAGCAGAGAAATTTGCTCCCGTTTTCTGTTGTTTAAATAAAGTCAAATAAAAAAGATAGTTGCTGAAATAAGCAACTATCTTTTTCTATTTAGTTATTTTCTCAATTTCTTTCCTGAACCTTTTTTTAGGTATTTCATTTACTAGCTCAATATGATTAGGTATCTGATATGATGGAAGAAGGTTAAATTGTACTATGACAGCTCTTTTCTTAAGGCTTCAAAGATCTTTTTTTCTTCACGGGAGATTTTTACTTGCGTTAAGCCTAAAGCGAGGGCTGTTTTTTGTTGGGAGTATTCCTTGAGATATCGGAGAACGACTATTTTACGCCACAACGGTGGAAGAGCAGAAATAGCTTGGGAGAGAGCAATTCGCTCAACTCTTACATCAATTTCACTTTTTTCCTCGCTTAAAATATTTTCAAGGGTGTAATTTTCATCATCTCCGCTTATTGATGCGGAAAGAGAGCTTACGGGGGAAGATGCATCAATAGCAATGGCGGCTTCTTCAGACGTAAGATTACACCTTTTTGCAAGCTCCTCAATTTTCGGCTCGCAACCGAATTCAGACACGTATTTTTCCCGTTCTCGCATCAAAAGAGCGCCCTGCTGCTTATAAATTCTGCTTACCTTGATCAGTCCGTCGTCGCGGATAAATCGCCTAATTTCACCTATTATAAGAGGTACTGCATAGGTGGAGAAGGCAGTACCCTTTTCAAGGTCAAAGCTCTTTATTGCCTTAAACATACCGATAGAGCCTATCTGCACGAGGTCATCGTACTCAACGCCTCTGTCACGGAAGCGCAGGGCTATTGAACGGACAAGACCGAGATTATTTTCCATAAGCTCGGAAACAGCGCTTTCGTCACCGGAAACTGCCTTTTTCAATAATTCCTGATTCGTATTGAAATCCATTTTATTTAAGATGCTTGGTCATAAGAATGCGTACGCCCTCATTGAGCCTTGAACGAACGTCAAGCTTGTCCATAAAGGTTTGCATAACGGCAAAGCCCATTCCGCTTCGTTCACCGCTTGTATCGGTTGTAAAAAGGGGAGTCATAGCCTCTTTTACGTTTTCTATTCCGCATCCTTTGTCCCTTATCTCAATCACCACCGTCCTGTCACAGTAGTATTTGACTCCTATGTAAACGGTTCCGCTTTTATATTTATAACCGTGAACTATGGCGTTTGTTACCGCCTCGGAAACTGCGCATTTTATATCTGCCAGCTCCTCGATGGTAGGGTTTAACTGAGCTACAAAGGATGCTACAGCCTGTCTTGCCATGCTTTCGTTTACGGAAAGGGAAGGGAGATATAGCTTCATAGTGTTTTCTGCATTTTTCATAGGTCGTCTCCTTTAATTTCGATAATTCTTTCAATGCCTGCCATTTCAAGTATGCGTTTTATTCTTTTGGCAGGCTTATAAATTATTAGCCTTGCGCCCACCTTTGCTGCGGAATTATATCTTCCGAGAATAAGTCCCAATCCCGATGAGTCCATAAATTCAACGCTGCTTAAATCCAAAATAACAAATCTCGGCTTACTTGTCATAATGGATTCATCTATTCTTTCTCTCACTCCCTTGGCGGAGTGATGGTCGATGTCGCCCCTTATTTTTACGTTTAAGGTGTAATTTCCGTAGCTTATTTCCGTAAGTCTTTCCTTAATCATGTTTTCACCGTCCTTTTCTTAAATTTTAATATTGTTAACGTAAAAAATATGTCGCATTTAATCGCAGAAAAGTGTTTTTCCGTTGACTTTTTCCGATAAATATTGACATAAGCTTTGAGGTAAGCTATAATAAAATTAACTATGTAATAAAGAGGTTTACTGTATGGATAATCTTGTTCAATTAAGCAAAACTGTAATAGATTTGGGACTTAAGCGCGAATATAAATTTTTTCAGATAAGCGATGCCCATATGG